>CAZMDO010000498.1:0-2232 GCA_964564445.1 uncultured Ruaniaceae bacterium
ACGATGGTCAGCGGCACCAGGGCGAGCACGAATGCCACCGAGGTGGAGGAGAGCCCGGTGGCCAGGGCGATGTAGCCGATGGCGATGAGCATCGCGATACCGCCGACCACATAGATCACCACGTTGAACAGCAGCCGGTTGCTGGTGCGCTGTCCGGGGGTCCACACCTGCTCGATCGGCCCGGTGGCGCTCGGCGGCGGCGCGTAGGCCATCGTCGGCCGTTGGCCGGGGTAGGCCAGCGCGGCCCCGGACGGCGGTGCCGGTGGAGCCTGCTGCGGCCGGTACGCGGGTGGGTAGCTGCTGCCCGCGGGCTGCCCACCGGGTGGTGCTCCGCCGGGCCGGGCAGGCCCGCCGGCCGGGCGGGTGACGGGTGGGTACTCCCGACGGGGCCGCCCCGGTGGCGGGGGTGGTGCGGACATGCTGGCCAGCGTAGTTCAGGCGCCGGTCGCCGGCCCGGTCTCGGTGCCGGGATCGAGCACGGTGAGCTCGTCGTCCATCTCGAAGGTCTGCGGCAGCGGCGCCCGCCCGGCCAGGTGGAAGAACCGCACCAGCACGTTGCGCCGGATCCGGCGGATCTGCACCACGGCATCGTTGTGGAACCTCCGGGCGAGCTGCACCCGGTAGCTCGCGGTGGCCAGCCGGGCCAGCAGCACGGTGCTCTCCGGTGTGCCGGCCCACTCCCGCTGGTCGGCGACCGGCCCGAGGGCGGCACGCAGCGCGCGGGTGAGCTCACTCTCGGCCAGGCCGCGTTCCTCGGCGGCGTCCGGCGTCTCCTCACCGAGCAGCCGGGGTGCGCTGACCGCAGCACGCCAGCCGGCATCGGCGAGGATGAGAGCACTGGCCGGGTCGAGCAGCTCGGACTCGGTCAGCGCCATCGCCGCCTCGGCGCGGTGCACCAGCTGGGCCTCCAGGGTCGCCCGGGAGCGGGCCTCCCGCCGGTGCAGCCGGTCCAGCCGCCGCGCCACGCTGCTCAGCGCCAGTGCCACCACGGCGAGGACGGCGAGCACCACCAGCCCGGTCTCGGCGGCGGTCACGGTGTGCTCCGCGGGCCGAACAACCGGCGCAGCAGCCCGGTCGGACGGTCCGTGCCGTGGCCGGTGACCATCGCGTACACGTCCAGGATCCGGGCCGCCACCTGGTCCCAGTCGAACCGGCGCACCGCGGTCTCGGCGTGCTCGCGCCGCCGGGCCCGTTCCGCCGGGTCACCGAGCGCCCGCACCACGGTCTCGGCCAGCGAGGCTGGGTCACCGGTGCCGAACAGGAACCCCGACCCGCCGTCGTCGAGCACCCGGCGGAAGGCGTTCAGGTCGCTGGCGATCACGGAGGTACCGGCACTCATCGCCTCCACCAGCACGATGCCGAAGCTCTCGCCGCCGGTCTGCGGGGCGATGTAGGCGTCCACGGACGCGAACAGGGCAGCCTTCTCCGCGTCGCTGATGCCGCCGAGCTCCTCCACGGCGGCGGCATGCTCACCCAGGTGCGCCGTGGCCGCTGCCAGGTCGCCCCGGCCGGCGACCAGCACCCGCAGCCCCGGGTAGCGGGCCCGGATGGCGGGCACGGCATTCATCAGGACACCGAGTCCCTTGCGCGGTTCGTCCAACCGGCCGAGGAACGCCAGGGTCGGTCTCTCGGCCGTGCCCTGCCAGGCCGGGTTCGCAGCGGCGCCGGCGAAGTACCGGGTGTTCACCCCGTTCGGGATCACCACCGCGTCCCCGCCCAGGTGCTCCACCACCGTGCGCCGGGCATCCTCGGAGACGGCGATGCGTGCGCTGATCTGTTCCAGCCCCGGGCGCATCAACGGGTAGGCCACCTGCAGGGCCCGGGAGCGTTCCTGGGCGGAGTGGAACGTGGCCACCACCGGCGCCTCGGAACGGCGCAGGGCGATCATGCCGACCGAGGGGGCGAACGGCTCGTGGATGTGCACCACGTCGAAGCGGCCCGCGGTCAGCCACCGCCCGGTGCGTGCGGCGACCGCCGGACCGAAGCTGAGCCGGGCCACCGACCCGTTGTAGCGCACCGGCACCGCACCGCCGACGGAGACCAGGTAGTCCGGCACCTCGGTGTCCTCGTCGGCCGGGGCGAGCACGGACACCTCATGACCCTGCCCGATGAGGTGCTCGGCGAGGTCGCGGATGTGGAACTGCACCCCGCCCGGGGCGTCGAAGGAGTACGGGCAGACCAGTCCGACCCTCATCGTTCCTCCGCCTGGCTGCGGGCGCGGGCCAGCCGCTC
>CAZMDO010000499.1:0-2228 GCA_964564445.1 uncultured Ruaniaceae bacterium
CCGGAACCACCGCACGCCAGGTGAGCTCCGCCGTCACCGGCTGAGACGACCGGATCCACAGGCCGGGCGGCGGTACCCTCGGGGCTATGACTTTCTCCGAGGTGAGTGGCCGCTACAAGGTGCGCGACCTGTCCCTGGCCGAGGCGGGCCGGCACCAGATCCGGCTGGCCGAGCACGAGATGCCCGGCCTGATGGCCCTGCGGGCCGAGTACGCCGGCGCCCAGCCGCTGCGCGGGGCGCGGATCGCCGGCTCGCTGCACATGACCGTGCAGACCGCGGTGCTGATCGAGACCCTCACCGCGCTCGGCGCGCAGGTGCGGTGGGCCTCCTGCAACATCTTCTCCACCCAGGACGAGGCCGCCGCCGCCGTGGTCGTCGGCCCGGACGGCACCCCGGAGGACCCGCGCGGGGCGGCCGTGTTCGCCTGGAAGGGGGAGACCCTGGCGGAGTACTGGGACTGCGCCGAGCAGATCCTGCTCTGGCCCGACGGTGGCCCCAACCTCATCCTCGACGACGGCGGCGACGCCACCATGCTGGTGCACGAGGGGCGGCGCTTCGAGGCGCTCGGCACCGTGCCGCCCGCCCCGCAGCCGGGTGAGACCGACTACTCCGAGGAGAAGGTCGTCTTCCTCGACCTGCTCCGCCGCTCCCTGGCCGCCGACCCCGAGCGCTGGCACACCGTGGCCGCCGGCATCCGTGGCGTCAGCGAGGAGACCACCACCGGGGTGCACCGGCTCTACCAGCTCGCCGTGGCCGGGCAGCTGCTGTTCCCGGCGATCAACGTCAACGACTCGGTGACCAAGTCCAAGTTCGACAACCGGTACGGCATCCGCCACTCCCTGCCCGACGGGCTGAACCGGGCCACCGACACCCTGATCGGCGGCAAGGTGGCCGTGGTCTGCGGCTACGGGGACGTGGGCAAGGGCGCTGCGGAGTCGCTGCGTGGGCAGGGCGCCCGCGTGGTGGTCACCGAGATCGACCCGATCTGCGCGCTGCAGGCGGCGATGGACGGCTACCAGGTGGCCCGGCTGGAGTCCGTGCTGGAGCAGGGCGACTTCTTCATCACCACCACCGGCAACGTGGACGTGATCACCGCCGAGCACCTCGCCGCGATGAAGGACAAGGCCGTGGTCGGCAACGTGGGCCACTTCGACAACGAGATCGACGTGGCCGGGCTGTCCCGCCTGCCGGGCATCACCCGCACCGAGATCAAGCCGCAGGTGCACGAGTGGACCTTCCCGGCCACCGCCGAGCGGGAGGAGCACTCGATCATCGTGCTCTCCGAGGGCCGGCTGCTGAACCTGGGCAACGCCACCGGGCACCCCTCGTTCGTGATGAGCAACTCCTTCGCCAACCAGGTGATCGCCCAGATGGAGCTGTTCGACCCGGAGAAGGAGTACGCCACCGACGTGCACCGCCTGCCGAAGGTGCTCGACGAGAAGGTCGCCCGGCTGCACCTGGAGGCCCTCGGGGTGGAGCTGACCGAGCTGACCAAGGAGCAGGCCGAGTACATCGACGTGGACGTGACCGGACCGTACAAGCCCGAGCACTACCGGTACTGAGCGGGTCGGCGTGAAGGAGCATCGGACCGAGACCGACCCGGACCCACGGCCGCGACCCGAGGCGGCCGATCGCGGACCCGACGCCGCGGAACCGCTGTTCTCCGGCCTCACCCCGGGCGGGGAGAAGAACTTCCTGGACACCCTGCGCGGGGAGACCATCGGCGGGGTGCTGCTGATCATCGGCGCCGTGGTGGCGCTGGTCTGGGCGAACTCGCCCTGGCAGGACAGCTACACCGCCATCCGGGACACCCACCTGACCATCGCCCCGCTCGGGCTGGACCTGACCGTGGGGGAGTGGGCCGCCGACGGGCTGCTGGCGGTGTTCTTCTTCGTGGTCGGGGTGGAGCTGAAGCGGGAGATCGTCACCGGCGAGCTGCGGCGGCTGGACACGGCGATCGTCCCGGTGGCGGCCGCGGTGGGCGGGATGGCCGCACCGGCGCTGATCTTCCTCGGGGTGAACCTCTCCGCCGCGGACGGGGCACCGCAGGGCTGGGCGATCCCCACCGCCACCGACATCGCCTTCGCGGTCACCGTGCTCGCCCTGGTGGCCAAGTGGTTGCCGACGGCGTTGCGCGCCTTCCTGCTCACCCTCGCCGTGGTCGACGACCTGCTGGCGATCATCATCATCGCGGTCGCCTACTCCGAGTCCCTCGCCCTGCTCTGGCT
>CAZMDO010000500.1:0-2219 GCA_964564445.1 uncultured Ruaniaceae bacterium
CCGTACAGGTCCAGGTCGGTGCGGCCGAGCACGTGCGCCTCCACCTGACGCACCTGCCCGTCGAAGGTGGGGTTGGTGCCGATGGAGATGGCGGCCGGCATCCTGCCCGGACCCGCCTGGTCGGTGCGGACCAGCCAGCCGGCATAGACCCCGTCCGCGGGGATGGTGCCGGTCGCCGAGGTGGCGAGGTTCGCCGTCGGGAAGCCGAGCAGGCGACCACGGGCCTCCCCGTGCACCACCCGGCCGCGCATCCGGTGCGGGCGGCCGAGCACCCGGGTGGCTCCGGCGCAGTCGCCGCCGGCGAGCAGCTCGCGCACCCAGGTGGAGGACCAGCGGCGCGCGGCATCCCCACCCACGTCCTCGGCGATGCGCACGTCGAACCCCCACCGGCGGCCGAGCTCGGTCATGGTCGCCCGGTCACCGGCGTTGCCGGCACCGAACCTGACGTCCTGGCCGACCACCACGGCCCGCACCGCGAGCCCGTCCACCAGGTAGCGGCGGACGAACTCCTCCGGGCCCTGGGCGGCGAACTCCTCGGTGTAGGTCACCACCAGGGTGGCGTCCAGCCCGGTGTCGGCGAGCAGGTCCAGGCGGTCGGCCAGCCCGGTGAGCAGCTCGGGGGCGTCCTGGGGGCGGTGCACCTGCGCCGGGTGCGGGTCGAAGGTGAGGGCTACGGCGGGCACGTCTAGCTCGGCGGCGGTGGCGATCACCTGGGCGAGCACGGCCCGGTGCCCCAGGTGCACGCCGTCGAAGTTGCCGATGGTGACGACGCTGCCGGCCAGGTCGGGTGGCACCTGGTCGAGTCCGTACCAGCGTTGCACCTACGCTCCGATCTCCTCGTCGTCCGTCCCCGTGCGGGCGGACCGGGCCGCAGCCAAGCGTGCCACTGCCCGGCCGATCATGCGAACTTCCACGGCGCCGCGGCGCCGATCAGCCGGTGTAGCCGATCTCCACCCGCCGGTTCGCCGCGAACGTGGTCGGGTCCTCGGGGTCCTCGGTCACCGTCGGCCGGGTGTCGGCGAAGCCGGTGACCTCCAGCTGCAGGTCACCGCGTGCCTCCTCGATCACTGCGGCGACCGCCTCGGCGCGGCGCTCGGAGAGCTCCTGGTTGTCCACGGCGCCGACCACCGAGTCGGTGTGGCCGGAGATGGTCACCTCGGCCCCCTCGGGTGCGTCGGCGACCAGCTCGGTGATGCGCTCGCGCGCGGCCGGTGCCAGGTCCCAGCGGTCCGGGGCGAAGAGGATGTCCGCGGCCAGGGTCAGGGTGGTCTGCTCACCGGCGGTGGCCACCTGCGCCAGGGGGACGACCTGCGCGGTGAACGTGCGCACCCCGGCCCCCGGGTCGAAGCTCCGCACCGCCTGCTCCAGCTGCTCGGCGGTCGGCTCGCCGACGTCGCCCGGCGGGTCATCGGCCTGCGCGGCCGGGGCGGCCACTGCCAGCACAAGCAGGCCGGTCAGCGTCCCAGCGGTCAGCACGGCGGCCAGCGGCACCCTGGTGGCCCGGTACCCGCGGGTCATCGCTGCACCGGGATCTCGAGCTCGGGTGCACCGGCGACCGCGGCGACCGCCAGGCTGTCGACGTCGTCCTCCGGGGCGGCGTAGTAGCCCCACCAGACGATCGTCTCCCCGGAGGAGACCTCCGTACCGGTGTTCGCGGTCCCGTCGTAGCTGGTCCACTTCTCCCCCGGGGTCGGTCCGTCGCCGAGGAGGACGTACTGCTTGAGGTTCTCCCGGTCGTTGAGCACCGGCTGCATCACATGGCCGAGCATGTCGTACTGGGTCATCTGCTGCCCACCCTCGTACTCCGGGGTGAAGTACAGGGTGAGCAGCATCGTCTGGCCCTGCACCTGCAGCGAGTGCACGCCCACGGTGACCGTGCCGCCCTCGGGGGCGGCATCCGAGGCCTGCAGCGGGTAGGTCGTCTCGGCGACCACGTCGGCGGGATCGACGGCCACGGTCTCGGCGGGCCCGGCTGTGCTGTCGTCCTGGCTGCCGCCCTCGTTCTCCCCTGCCGTGCCGCTCTGCCCGGCCGGTGCGGAGCCGTCGCCGAACTCGGCCGGGTCCTCGCCGGTGCAGCCGGTGAGCGCGAGCGCGGTCGCGAGCATGAGCGTGGTTGCGGCGGTGGTGACGCGTCGCATCCTGGTCCTCCTGGTGGTGAGAGCTGATCGGGTGCCCATGAGTCGATGGGCGGAGCGGAAAAGTTGCACCGGCCGTGGCCG
>CAZMDO010000501.1:0-2216 GCA_964564445.1 uncultured Ruaniaceae bacterium
ACCATAGGCCGATCGATCGGGCCTACGACAACCTAGGACAAGCGCACGAAGGGCTACCAACTCGATGGCGAAGTACAAGGTGACACAGTCGGCGGTCTCCCAGCTGCTCGACAGCGTACGTAAGGAGGACATCGTCATTCCCGAGCTGCAGCGGCCGTTCGTCTGGACATCGATTAAAGTCCGAGACTTGATGGACTCCCTCTACAAGGGCTATCCGGTGGGTTACCTCATCACGTGGCAGTCCGTGGGGGCACACGTCAAAGGGGGCGGCGTCGCTGCCCACCAGCAGATCCTCATCGACGGTCAGCAACGAGTGACAGCGCTACGGGCTGCCGTAGCCGGCCTTAAGGTGATGGACAAGCACTACCAGCTCAAGCGCATCCAGATCGCCTTCAACCCTGTGACCGAAGAGTTCGCGACCCGCACACCCGTGATTGCGAAGGACCCGGAATGGATCAGCGACATCAGCGAATGGTTCAACGCGCCAGCCACCTACTCACTCTTCAAGCGCTACTTCGAAACTAACCAGATCGAGGACACGGCCGCTGCCGAAACCAACCTCGAGCGCCTGCTCACGATCAAGACCGCTCAGATTGGGATCATCGCTCTCGATGACGACCTCGATGTGGAGACCGTCTCGGAGATCTTCATCCGCATCAACTCCAAGGGTGTGCCGCTCTCCAGCGCAGACTTCGCAATGAGCAAGATCGCCACCTACGGTGACCGTGGCCGCAACCTGCGCAAGCTGATCGACTACTTCTGTCATCTGGCCGTGGCGCCACATGTGTATGCCGACATCCACGATAACGACGCTGAGTTCGTCAAGTCGGGGTATCTGCGCGAGATCGAGTGGCTACGAAACGACTCCGATGACCTCTACGATCCGACCTACGGGGACATCATCCGGGTCGCCGGGCTCCTGGGCTTCAGTCGAGGTAAGGCGTCGTCCATCGTGAGCGTCCTCTCCGGTCGAGATCCCGAGACCCGCACAGTCGATGAAACCCGGATCCCGGAGGCGTATGACACCCTCGAGCGAACCCTGCTCAGAGTGGTCAGGAAGTACAACTTCGAGAACTTCCTGATGACCATCAAGTCGGCTGGGTTCATCGCGGCCAGGATGATTCGCTCGAAAAACGCACTGAACTTCGCATACGCGCTCTACCTGCGGCTGCGAGAAGATTCCTCAGTTGCCGAAGGAGAGCGGAAGTCACTGGTCCGCCGATGGTTCGTGATGTCGATGCTCACAGGGCGGCACTCCGGCAGCTTCGAATCGACCTGGGAGCAGGACATCCGCCGCATCGATAGCCTCGGCGCGGCTGCGTATCTCAAGCAGATCGAGGAGTCAGCCCTGTCCGACTCGTTCTGGACAGTGGCCCTCCCCCGAGACCTGGACACCACCAGCACCGCGAGCCCCTACTTCCAGACCTACTTGGCAGCGCAGGTGGCCGCGCGTGCCCGCGGTTTTCTCTCCAAGAGCATCACCGTGGCCTCCATGCACGAGCACTCCGGCGACATCCACCACATCGTGCCGAAGGACTACCTGCGCAAGAGCGGCTTCCCAGACCGCTCCGACTACAACCAAGTGGCTAACTATGCCCTGACCGAGACATCGATCAACATCGGAATCAGCAACAAACCGCCGGCTGAGTACATGGCACAGGCCATGGCGCAGACGGCCTCGGGCACGCTGACCCTCGGCGAGATCACCGATCCGGCCGACCTTCGCCGAAATCTTGCCGAGAACGCGGTCCCGGACACGATCGAGGATGTGACTGCGGGCAACTACCGGGAGTTCCTCGACCAACGGCGCACCCTGATGGCCGCGGCGATCCGCCGCTACTACGAACAGCTCTAACGCATTTCTCCAGGTGGCGGGACAGACCGGCCTGGCGAACGCCGTCGTGAACACCCCAGCCGATCAGTGCTATCCCCGGGGGATCTGAAGCCGTCGGTTTCCAGGAGTGATCTCGCTCGTCCAACACCCGGAGGAGCAGCCCGGCCACGAACCCTTCGTCTCGGGTGCGGGTGCCGGCGTCCCGCTCGGGCAGCCCGGTGTCCTCGCGGGTGCCAACCATCAGAACCGAGGGTGGTCACGCATGCATCGCTGATCGATCACGCGGAGCGTCCTGAGCGGATCCGTGATATATGCGCTGATATCATGTGGCCATGGACGTGCGGCAGAGACGACAGCGCGCTGGGATCTCGCAGCGCGAGCT
>CAZMDO010000502.1:0-2212 GCA_964564445.1 uncultured Ruaniaceae bacterium
CTCATGCCGACTCCAGCTCCCGCACCGCTCCCCCTGGGCGCCGCGCCGGCACCACCGACGCCGCCGCGGAGAGCCTCGGACGCGGCATCGCCACAGCAGGTCCGGACACGGCCACCGGACCTGGTGCTGCCGCCACCGGACCTGGTGCTGCCGTGGCAGCGTCCGCCACCACCGGCTCCGCAGCCACCAGACCCGCCGGCCCCAGCTGCACCCTGGCGGTCAGCTCGGTCGGGAACCTGCGGTGCTGGGCCGCGAGCTCCAGCATCCCGGTGCGCAGCACCCCCTCCCCGCGTCCGACGCCCTGCCAGGTGCGGGAGACCACCCGCAGCACCACATCGGCACCGGTCCACGCCGCCGTGGTGAGCAGCACCGCCCCGCGCACCCGCAGCCGGGAGGCCAGGGAACGCCGGTCCCGCTCCGCCAGCCCGGCTCCGCGGCCGAGCACCAGCACGTCGAAGCCGTCCGCCGCTGCGGCGGCCACCAACGGCGCGTCCGGTCCCGGCCGGGGTACCACCACCACCCGGTCCAGCGCCAGGCCGAGCGTGGCCGCGGCGGCCAGCCCGGCGTCCGGCAGGTCCACCAGCGCGCACCAGGACTCCTCGCCCATCGCCGTCGCCGCGAGCGCGAGCAGCACCGACATGCCGCCACTGACCTGGACCGCGCTCCCCCGCCGCAGCCCACCCTCGGGGAACAGCCCGGACAGTGCCGACGGCACCGGCAGGAGAATCTCCGGGTCGACGCCGCTACCCGGTCCCGACCCGCTCCGCGTTGTTCCGGCCGCCGGACCGAGGTCCGCACCCGGAGGCTGGCCCGTCCGTGCCGTGGACAGATCCGCTGCTGGGTGCGCGAGCGCCGTGGCACCGCGCAGCCGGGTGCGCACGCCGGTGCTCGCCTCCGCCTGCGCCAGCACCTGCCGGGCCGTCTCCCACCGCGTCGCCGTCACCAGGCTCCCTCCCTTCCAGCGAACTTTTGTTCGATCTGCGGACCACGGTACGAACCACCACCGACATCCCCGCATTCGTAGAACATCAGTTCTAACAGTGAACGACGGCGGACCCTCCCTGTCAACTCGGCTCACCCGCCGTAGGGTGGGCCTTGAACCCGCTCACCCTCGAGAAGGAGGAGTCATCCATGGACCTCCAGCGCCCGCTGCCCCCACACCCCACCGAGGTTCTCCCCCAGGTGCCGTCGATGTCGCTGACCAGCGCCGACCTGACTGACGGCGCCCGGCTGGACCCCCGGCACGCTGCCGGCGGGGAGAACCTGTCCCCGCAGCTGAGCTGGTCCGGAGCCCCGGAGGGCACCCAGGGGTACCTGCTCTCCTGCTTCGACCCGGACGCGCCCACCCCCTCCGGGTACTGGCACTGGGCCGTGGTGGACCTGGACCCCTCGGTCACCTCGCTGGAGCAGGGCGAGGGGCAGAGCGACCTCACCCTGCCGGGGGCGGCGTTCCACCTGAAGACCGACGGTGGCGAGTTCGCCTACGAGGGCGCCGCCCCTCCCGCCGGGGACCGCGAGCACCGGTACGTGTTCACCATCCACGCCCTGGACGTGCCCACGCTGGAGCTGGAGCCGGAGCACACCCCGGCCAAGGCGCACTTCATGGGCCTGTTCCACACCCTGGCCCGGGGCGTGCTGACCGTCACCTACCAGCTCTGATGCGGCTCGGCACCCTCACCTGGCAACCGGCGCTCGACCACCTCGATCTGGTGGCTGCCCCGGTGCGCACCGCCCTGGAGAGCTGGGCGCAGGAGGCGAGCGCCGCCGTCGAGCAGGTCCTGGTGGCCGAGATCGACCCGCAGCTGGCCGACACCACGGCGATGACCGAGGCCTACCAGCTCCCCCTGGAAGCCTCGGCGAACTGCGTGCTGGTGGCGGGTCGGCGCAGCGGCGAGGAACGCCTCGCCGCTGCGATCGTGCGGGCGACCACCCGCGCGGACGTGAACGCCAGGATCAAACGCCTCCTGGACGTGCGGAAGGCCTCGTTCCTGCCGATGGACCGAGCGGTGGCCGAGACCGAGATGGCCTACGGCGGCATCACCCCGATCGGACTGCCGTCCGCCTTCCGGCTGCTGCTGGACGAGCGCGCCGCCACCGGGCCGGCGATCATCGGCAGCGGCATCCGCGGCTCGAAGATCCTGCTGCCCGGTGAGCTGCTCACCACCCTGCCGGGCGCCGAGGTGGTCACCGACCTGGCGATCGAGGTCTGAGC
>CAZMDO010000503.1:0-2209 GCA_964564445.1 uncultured Ruaniaceae bacterium
ATCACCCCCGAGCGCCGGGAGCCGACCCCGGCCGAGGACGCCAAGAAGCTGATCGGCGCCGCCCGGCAGCAGGTGGATGCCCGCCTGCACGGCGCCGCCCCGGCCGCCTACCGCGCCCTGGACCTGCTCGAGGTCTCGGCCACCAGCGAGCGGGCGGAGTGCTTCGAGGCGGAGAACGTGGCCCTCGGCGAGCTGATCTGCTCGGACGAGTTCGCCGCCGGCGTGTACGCCTTCGACCTGACCAGCCGGCGCGCGAAGCACCCGGTCGGTGCACCGGAGGCCGACCTGGCCCGTCCGGTACGCAGCATCGGGGTAGCCGGCGCCGGACTGATGGCCTCCCAGCTCGCGCTGCTCTTCGCCCGCCGGATGCAGGTGCCGGTGATCATGCGCGACCTGGACGCCGAGCGCACCGAGCGTGGTGTCGGCTACGTCAGTGCCGAGCTGGACACGCTCGTGGCCAAGGGGCGCATCGGTGAGGCGGAGGCGAACCGGATCCGGTCCCTGGTCTCCGGCACCACCGACCTGGCCGACCTGGCCGAGGCGGACCTGGTGATCGAGGCCGTGTTCGAGGAGCTGGGCGTCAAGCAGCAGGTGTTCGACGAGCTGGAGCAGGTGATCCGACCGGACGCCATCCTCGCCACCAACACCTCCGCCCTGTCCATCACCGACATGTCCGCGAACCTGGCCCACCCCGAGCGGGTGGTCGGGCTGCACTTCTTCAACCCGGTCGCGCAGATGCCGCTGGTGGAGGTGATCCGCACCGAGCGCACCGACGACGCCACGTACGCGAGCGCATTCGCCGTCGCCAAGGCGTGCCGCAAGTCCGCCATCGCGGTCGCGGACGCGCCCGGGTTCGTGGTCAACCGGCTGCTGGTGCGCCTCCTCGGTGAGGTGCTCGGCTCCCTGGAGGAGGGCACGGACGTCACCGTGGCCGACCGGGCGCTGTGGCCGATGGGGCTGCCGATGGGTCCGTTCCAGCTGCTGCAGCTGGTCGGTCCGGCCGTGGCAGGGCACGTGCTGGACACGCTCCGGGAGCAGCTGGGCGAGCGCTACCCCGCCTCGCCTGGTCTGCAGCAGATGATCGCCGACGGCGCCCCGTTCGTGGTCTTCGAGGGTCGCCCGAGCGCGGGCTCACCTGTCGATCCGCAGATCGCCACGTACTTCGGCTCCCGTGCCGAGGTCGGCGGGCAGGACGAGGCCGCGCTGCTGGCACGGGTGCAGCAGGCACTCGCCGAAGAGGTGCGGATGATGCTGGACGAGGGTGTGGTGGCCGAGAAGGAGGACATCGACCTCGGCATGATCCTCGGCGCCGGTTGGCCGTTCCACCTCGGCGGGATCACCCCCTACCTGCAGCGCGAGGGTGCGCTGGCCTGATCCACGCTGCTCCGTGCCCCCGGGCGTTCGGCACCTGCTCCGCAGCGTCGATACTCGGGGGCACGAGTGGGCGGGCCAGCGGCCGAGTGCATCGATTCAACCCGCGTGGGTGGGTGGGTGGCTTGGGTGCGGAGGCGCGGGTGGGTCAGCGGGCGGGTGCGCTGGCGTAGTCGCCGCGCGGCATGGCGCGGCGGTCCGGTTCGAACAGGCTGGGCTGCGGTGGCGCGTGCGTGGGGTCCACCCCGTCGAACAGGCTGGAGACCGACTCCCCCTCGTGCACCCGCCGGATCGCCTCGGCGAACAGCTGGGACACCGACCGCACGGTCAGCTCATGCCAGTCCGGCGGGGCGGGCACCGTGTCGGTGGTGACCACCTCGGTGATCATCGGGTGCTCACTGAGCCGCTCCTGCGCCGACCCGGTGAACAGGCCATGCGTGCACGCGACCGACGCTCCGGTCGCACCATCGGCGGCGAGCCGTTCGAGCAGGGTGATGATCGATCCGCCGGTGGCGATCTCGTCGTCCAGGATGATCGCCCGCTTGCCGGCCACGTCGCCGACGATCGCGTCGATCACCACCCGGTCGTCGGCCATCCGCTGCTTCGACCCGGCGGCCACCGGCAGCCCGAGCAGCCGGGAGAACTGGGTGGCCTCCTTCGCGTTCCCCAGGTCCGGGGAGACCACGATCGCATCGGTGAGGTCCTGTTCCCGGTAGTGCTCGGCGAGCACCCCGAGCGCGGTGAGGTGGTCCACCGGCACGGAGAAGAAGCCGTGCACCTGCGGGGCGTGCAGCGTCATCGTCAGCACCCGGTCCACCCCGGCGGTCTGCAGCATGTC
>CAZMDO010000504.1:0-2204 GCA_964564445.1 uncultured Ruaniaceae bacterium
CAGGTGCCGCCGAAGGCCCGCTTGCCGCCGACCAGCCGGCCACCGTCCAGGTGCAGACCGCCCACGTCGATCAGCAGCCCGGCACCCAGCCGGTGCGCCGTGTGCGCGGCGATCTCCTTCGTGGTGAAGGTGGAGGTGAACAGCACGACGGCGCAGCTCGCCCCGGTCGCGGCACTCGCCGTGGCCTGCGCTGCTGTCGCGGCCGCACTGGCCGGTTCCGGCAGGGGGGTGGTCAGCACCCGGGTCACGCCGTAGGCGCCGAGCTGGGCGAGCAGCTCGGCGTCCGGGGCGGTGTGCACCAGTGCGGTCACCTCGCCCAGGCCACGGGCGATGGTGAGCACCTCCAGGGTGGCCGGGCGCAGCGGGGCGGCCGCATCCGGGCCGAGGGGCACGAGCACGCCGGTCATGAGTTCTCCTTGGTGAGCAGGTCGTGGGCGATCAGGTACTCGGCGAGCCGCGCGCCGCCGGAGCCGTCGTCCACGACGATCTCCGGGGCGGGTTCCGGGCGGCGGCTGACCGAGCGCACCGCCGTGCGGGAGGCCGTCTCGGCCGCGGTGAGGCCGAGGTCGGCGGCCGAGAGCGTGCGCAGCGGCTTGGCCTTGGCGGCGAGGATCTCCTTCATCCGCGCCAGCCGGGGGCTGTTGGTCACATCGGTCACCGAGACCACGGCGGGGGTGGCCGCCTGCCAGGTCTCGCTCACCCCGTCCACCCCGCGGCGGACGGTGATCACACCGTCGGCCCAGGTGACCTTGCGGGCCACGCTCAGCTGCGGCCAGCCGAGCTCGGCGGCGAGCAGCGAGCCGATCACCGAACCCAGCCCGTCCAGCGCGGCCATCCCGGTGACCACCGCGTCCACCGGGGCCTCGGCGCGGATCGCGGCCGCCAGCACGGTGGCGGTCACCGCGTAGTCGGCACCGGCGAGCGCGTCGTCGCACACGTGCACCCCCCGGTCGGCACCCATCTGCATCGCCCGGCGGGCCGCGTCCACGGCGGTCGCCGGGCCCATGGTGAGCGCGACCACCTCGTGCTCGGCGCCCGGATCGGCGGCCAGCGCGGCCTCCTTGAGCTGCAGCGCGGTCTCCACCGCGTTCTCGTCGACCTCGTTCAGCGTGCCGTCCTCGGTGCTGCGCACCGTGCGCTGGTCGGGCCCGAACGATCGATCTGACGACAGGTCAGGAACGTGCTTCACGCAGACTACGATTCGCATGAGCCCAGCCTGCCACCACCGGGGCGGGCGGCACACATCCCCGACCCGGAACCTGCTGTGACCTCGACCGCTTCCCGTACCGACACCGCCGCCGCCGAGCTGGCCGAGCGTCCCCAGGTGCAGCCGACCGGGCTCGGGGTGCACCTGGGTGAGGACGGGGCCACGGTGCTGGTGCACGCCCCGCACGCCGAACGGGTGGAGCTGTGCCTGCTCGGTGCCGGCCCGCACGGTCAGGAACGCCGGGTGCGGCTGCACCGGGGGCGGTTCGGCCGGTGGTTCGGCGTGGTGCCCGGGGTGAGCGCCGGGCAGGCGTACGGGTTCCGGGTGGCCGGGCCGTGGGAGCCGGCGCACGGGTTGCTGCACAACCCGCACAAGCTGCTCCTGGACCCCTACGCCCGCGGGGTGCAGGGCCGCCTGGAGCTGCGCCCGGAGGTGTACGGGCACCCGGTGGACGACGAGCTGCACCCGATCGAGTGCCGGCACCCCGACGAGCGGGACAACGCCGGGTACGTTCCGGTCGGGGTGGTGCTGGACCCGGGCGCCGACGCGTTGCCGGTGCACCACCCGCGGGTGCCCTGGCGGGACACGGTGATCTACGAGGCGCACGTGCGCGGCCTGACCATGCGGCTGCCCGGGGTGCCCGACGAGCTGCGCGGCACCTATGCCGGCCTGGCCCACCCCGTGACCCTGGCGCACCTGCAGAGCCTGGGGATCACCGCCGTCGAGCTGCTGCCGATCCATGCGAAGACCGACGAACCGGCCCTGACCGGGCGTGGGCTGACCAACTACTGGGGCTACAACACCCTGGCCTTCTTCGCCCCGGAACCCTCCTATGCGACCCAGGCGGCACAGCAGGCCGGGCCGGCGGCGGTGCTCGCCGAGGTGCAAGGCATGGTCGCGCTGCTGCACCAGGCCGGCCTGGAGGTGATCCTCGACGTCGTCTACAACCACACCTGCGAGGGCGGGCTGGACGGGCCGATGCTCTCCTGGCGGGGGC
>CAZMDO010000505.1:0-2200 GCA_964564445.1 uncultured Ruaniaceae bacterium
TTCGCCCAGGCGATCCTCGGCACCATCGGCGCCGTGCTGCTCGGTGTGCCCGGGGCGTACGTGCTGTACTGCCGCAGCTTCCCCGGCCGGACCGTGGTGCGCGCGCTGGTGACCGTGCCGTTCGTGCTGCCCACCGTGGTGGTCGGGGTGGCGTTCCGGTCGCTGCTGGCCTCCTCCGGGCCGCTCGGCTTCCTCGGTCTGGACGGCACGTTCACCGCGATCGTGCTCGCCCTGGTGTTCTTCAACTACGCGGTAGTGGTGCGCACCGTGGGCGGGCTGTGGGAGCGGCTGGATCCGCGCACCGCGCAGGCGGCCCGGGCGCTCGGCGCCTCCCCGGCGCGGGCCTTCCTCACCGTGACGCTGCCGGCGCTGGCCCCGGCGATCGCCTCGGCCGCCTCGGTGGTGTTCCTGTTCTGCGCCACCGCGTTCGGCGTGGTGCTGGTGCTCGGCGGGCTGCAGTTCGGCACCGTGGAGACCGAGATCTGGATCCAGACCACCCAGTTCCTCGACCTGCGCGCCGCCTCCGTGCTCTCGATCGTGCAGCTCGTGGTCGTGGTCGCGGCACTGACGGTCTTCTCCCGCACCCGGGCGCGGCGGGAACGGGCGCTGACCCTGCACGGCAGCCCGGCGCGCACCGCCCCGCTGCAGCTGACCCGGCGCGGCCGCCCCGGCGCGGACCTGCTGCCCGCTGCCGTGACCGCCGTCGTGGCCGGAGGGCTGCTGCTCGCCCCGATGCTCACCCTGGTGCTGCGCTCGCTGCGCACCGCTGGGGGCTGGGGCCTGGACAACTACTGGGCGCTGGGCAGCACCGGCGGGGACAACGCGCTCACCGTGACCGTGTGGCAGGCGACCGCGAACTCGCTGCGGATCGCGGTGGACGCCACCACGCTCGCGGTGGTGATGGGGGTGCTGGTGGCGCTGGTGGTCTCCCGCCGGCCGCGCAGCACCGCCGGCCGCCGGGCCCTCGCCTGGCTGGACGGGGCGGTGATGCTGCCGCTCGGGGTCTCCGCGGTGACCGTGGGCTTCGGGTTCCTGATCGCGCTGAACCACCCGCCCCTGGACCTGCGCACCTCCCCGGTGCTCATCCCGATCGCGCAGGCGATCGTGGCCATGCCGCTGGTGGTGCGCACCGTGCTGCCGGTGCTGCGCGCGATCGACCCGCGCCAACGGCAGGTGGCCGCAGTGCTCGGCGGGTCCCCGCTGCGGGTGCTGCTCACCGTGGACGGCCCCTACCTGGTGCGCTCCCTCGGCCTGGCGATCGGGTTCGCGTTCGCGGTCTCGCTCGGGGAGTTCGGTGCCACCAGCTTCCTCTCCCGCCCGGACCGGCCCACCCTGCCGGTGGTGGTGTTCCGGCTGATCGGGCAGCCCGGCGCGCTGAACCAGGGCATGGCGCTGGCCGCGGCCGTGGTGCTGGCGCTGCTCACCGCCACGGTGATGGGCCTTGCCGAACGCCTCCGCGGGGAGCACGCCGGTGAGATCTGAGCGGTGCGCGGCCCGGGCTCGGTCAGCCCAGCAGGCGCTCCAGCACCGCCACCGACCCCCGGTAGGGCGCCTCGGTGCGTGGCCAGTGCACCACCACGTCGGTGAAGCCCAGCTCGCCGGCCCGGGCGACCTGCTCCGCGGCGTGCGCCGGGCTGACGGCCAGCACTGCCGGCCCGTGCACGTCGATGGCCAGGTAGCGGCGCAGCCGCCGGTGCTCGGTGCCCCGCGCGGCCTCCAGCCGGTCCATCCGGGCGGCCTGCTCGGCCACCCCGCGCCACCAGGTCTCGGTCCGGTCGTCGTCGGCGGACCCGGCAGCGCGCGCCTCGGGCGGGCCGGACTGCGGGCCGGTGGTCACCCAGCCCTGCCCGTACGCCACCGCCAGAGCCATCGCCCGCGGCCCGTTCGCGGCGATCACGAACGGCACCCGGGGCGCCTGCACGCAGCCGGGCAGGCCGCGGGCACCGGCGGTGGTGAAGAACTCGCCCGCATGGTCCACCCGGTCGGAGGTGAGCAGCCGGTCGGTCAGCTCCACCATCTCCGCGAACCGGCGGCTGCGCTCGCCGCGGCTGTGCTCCGCGCCGAGGAGCCGGCTGTCCAGGTCGCCGCCGGCACCGAGCCCGAGCAGCAGCCGACCGCCGGAGAGGTCGTCCAGGGTGACCACGTCCTTGGCCAGCAGCGCCGGATGGCGGAAGTTCGGCGAGGCGACGAACGTGCCCAG
>CAZMDO010000506.1:0-2199 GCA_964564445.1 uncultured Ruaniaceae bacterium
CAGCTCGGCAACTGCCGCTGCCTTGTCAGGCCGTGCCATGAGCCCTCCTTCCGTGATGTGCGCCGGGCTCACAAGAAAAGGCCCCGCGCAGATGCACGGGGCCCGGATGCTCACGACGGCGATGCTCACCGTGGGAGGGTCGGTCTCGTTCACCTGCGCTGGCCCCGCTTAGCGGGCTTAACCCCCGTCTAGCGACGGGCGACCGGCGGTCTGAGGCGGTGTCGAGTCTAGCGGCACCGGCGGCGGCGTCCAAATCCCCCGCCTGAGAGGCTGCTCACAGGGGCTGAGGGCGGGCACCTCCCCGACCGAGGTCAGATCCTCACACCGAGGCAGGATCATCGCACCTCACTGTCACAAAGTGACCTCCGCACCGGTGCGGGGCGGACCCGCCACCCGGTGCGCGGCGGGCACCTCCCCGACCGAGGTCAGATCCTCACACCGAGGCAGGATCATCGCACCTCACTGTCACAAAGTGACCTCCGCACCGGTGCGGGGCGGACCCGCCACCCGGTGCGCGGCGCACCCGCCACCCGGTGCCGCAGACGCCGGCGGCCCGGCACCCGCTGCGGGCGCCGGGCCGCCGTACGGTCCGTCCAGGGATCAGGCAACCAGCGGGATGCCCGGGCCCATGGTGGTGGACAGGGTGGCCTTGGTGATGTAGCGGCCCTTGGCGGAGGCTGGCTTCAGCCGGAGCACCTCGTCCAGGGCGGCCTGGTAGTTCTCCAGCAGCGCCTCGTCGGTGAACGAGGTCTTGCCGATGATGAACTGCAGGTTGGCGTGCTTGTCGACGCGGAAGTCGATCTTGCCGCCCTTGATGTCGCTGACCGCCTTGGCCACGTCCATCGTCACGGTGCCGGTCTTCGGGTTCGGCATCAGCCCACGCGGGCCGAGCACACGGCCGAGGCGGCCGACCTTGCCCATCAGGTCCGGGGTGGCCACGGCGGCGTCGAAGTCGGTGTACCCGCCGGCCACCTTCTCGATCAGCTCGTCGGCGCCGACCTCGTCCGCACCGGCCTCGATGGCGGCCTCGGCGCGGGCGCCGGCGGCGAACACGACCACCCGGGCGGTCTTGCCGGTGCCGTTCGGCAGGTTCACGGTGCCGCGGACCTGCTGGTCGGCCTTGCGGGGGTCCACACCGAGGCGGAAGGCGACCTCGACGGTGGCGTCGAAGGACGTGGTGGACGTCTTCTTCGCCAGCGCCACGGCCTCGGCCGCGGTGTAGTGCTCGGAGCGGTCCACCAGCTCGGCGGCCTTGCGGTACTTCTTGCTGCGCGTTGTCATCTGCTTCTCCTTGATATCGAGCAGTCGTGGTACGGGCCCGCGCCGGGCCCTGCCACATCGACGCCGGTCGGCGCCGAGGATCAGTCGTTGACCGTGATGCCCATCGAGCGGGCGGTGCCGGCGATGATCTTCGCGGCGGCGTCCACGTCGTTGGCGTTCAGGTCGGCCATCTTGGTCTCGGCGATCTCCCGCACCTGGTCCTGGGTCAGCGAACCGACCTTGGTGGTGTGCGGGGTACCGGAACCCTTGGCCACACCGGCGGCCTTCTTGATCAGCTCGGCGGCCGGCGGGGTCTTGGTGATGAAGGTGAAGGAGCGGTCCTCGTAGACAGTGATCTCCACCGGGACCACGTTGCCGCGCTGGGACTCCGTGGCGGCGTTGTAGGCCTTGCAGAACTCCATGATGTTCACGCCGTGCTGACCCAGCGCGGGGCCGATCGGCGGGGCGGGGTTCGCGGCGCCGGCCTGGATCTGGAGCTTGATCAGGCCGGTGACCTTCTTCTTGGGGGGCATGCGGTGACTCTTTCCGTTGCTGGGCCCACGCCGTGGGCGATGACCCGGTTGCATGGCCGGGCGGTTGCCCGGTCAGGGGTGGCTCTGGTGGAGCCGGTCAGATCTTGGCGACCTGGTTGAACGACAGCTCGACGGGCGTCTCGCGGCCGAAGATCGAGACCAGCACCTTGAGCTTCTGGCTCTCGGCGTTGATCTCGGAGATGGTGGCGGGCAGGGTCTCGAACGGACCGTCGGTGACGGTCACGGACTCGCCCACGGAGAACTCGACCTGCACGGCGGGTGCGCTGCTCGGCGCGGTACCGGCGGGGGCCGGGGTCTTCGCCTCGATGGTCGGGGCCAGCATGGACATGACCTCGTCCAGGGTGAGCGGCACCGGGGAGTGGGTGTTGCCCACGAAGCCGGTCAC
>CAZMDO010000507.1:0-2198 GCA_964564445.1 uncultured Ruaniaceae bacterium
AGCTCGAGCTCGCGCTCGGCCAGGCCTGGGACGACGAGCTGGAGCCGGTCCGCTACGCCGGGGCCGGGGCGCCGGTGCGCTGGCTGCACCGGGTGGGCTGACCGGGCGACCCGGCGGCAGAGACTACTCAGCGGCGCGGCAGGAGGGGCCGCGCCGCTGAGTTCTGTCCCGCGAACGCCCGGGTCTGCGGCCCGGAGGGCGCGCCAGGTCGCGAAGCCCAGCGTTCGCGCAGGGAGCTCGGGTCAGTGGCTGGTGACCACCAGGGCGACGTTGTGCCCGCCGAAGCCGAAGGCGTTGTTCACGGCGGCGATCTGGCCGCTGGGCAGCTCCCGCGGGGTGTCGCGCACCAGGTCGATCTCCAGACCCGGCTCGGGGTCGGTGACGTTGATGGTCGGGGGAGCCGTGCGGTGGTGCACCGCCAGCACGGTCAGCAGCGACTCCAGCGCGCCGGCACCGCCGAGCAGGTGTCCGGTCATCGACTTGGTCGCGGAGACGGCTACGTGGTCGGCGTCCTGCCCCAGGGCGCGTCGGACCGCGGCAGCCTCCACACCGTCGCCGGCGGGGGTGGAGGTGGCGTGCGCGTTCACGTGCACCAGGTCGGCGGCGGTCACGCCCGCGTTGGCCAGCGCCAGCCGCAATGCGCGCTCCTGGCCGGCGCCGCTCGGGTCGGGCGGAGCGATGTCGTAGGCGTCGGCGCTCATCCCCACCCCGGCGACCCGGGCGTAGACGCGGGCGCCGCGGGCCTTGGCGTGCTCCTCGCTCTCCAGCACCACCACCGCGGCGCCCTCGCCGAGCACGAACCCGTCCCGGTTCACGTCGTACGGGCGGGAGGCGCCGGCCGGGTCGTCGTTGCGGGTGGACAGTGCCTGCATCTTGGCGAACGAGGCGATCGGCAGCGGGTGGGTGGCGGCCTCGGTGCCGCCGGCCACCACGATGTCTGCCCGACCGGTGCGGATCATCTCCAGGCCGTAGCCGATCGCCTCCGCACCGGAGGCGCACGCGGAGACCGGGGTGTGCGAGCCGGCCTTCGCACCGAGCGCGATGGACACGTACGCGGCGGGGGAGTTGGGCATCAGCATCGGGACGGTCAGCGGCAGCACCCGGCGCACCCCCTTCTCCTTGATGGTGTCCCACGCGTTCACCAGCGTGGTGACCCCGCCGATACCGGACGCCACCACGGCACCCAACCGTTCGCCGTCGACCTCCGGCTCCCCGGCATCGGCCCACGCCTCCCGGGCGGCGATCATCGCGAACTGTGCGCTCGGATCCATCCGGCGCATCTCCTGGCGGGTGAGCTTCTCCTCGGCGGGCACGGCGAGCTGGCCGGCGAAGGTGACCGGCAGGTCGTACTGGCTCACCCAGTCCTGCTCCAGGGTGCGCACCCCGGACCGCCCGGCCAGTGCCCCGTCCCAGGTCGAGGCTGTGTCGCCGCCGAGCGGGTTCGTGGTGCCGAGGCCGGTGACCACGACGTTCGTCTGGTCCGTCATGAGGGTCTCCAAGGATGTGTCAGGGGGTAAGCGTCGGGCGCGTACTCGCTGCAGAGCACGCGCCCGACGGCGGCGGGGTGGTCCCGGCGCCAGATGCTGGTCCCGGCCGGGCGAGCACGGCAGGTGCCCAGGGCCGGGACGGGGTCAGGACTGTGCCTGGGCGATGTACTTGACGGCGTCACCGACGGTGGCGAGGTTCTTCACCTCTTCGTCGGGGATGCGCACATCGAACTTCTCCTCGGCCAGGGTGACGATCGTCATCATGGACAGGGAGTCGATGTCGAGGTCGTCGGTGAAGGACTTGTCCGCCTGGACGGCGTCGGTCTCCAACCCGGTCTCCTCGTTCACGATCTCCGCGAGGCCGGCCAGGATGTCCTCTTCGCTGTGCGCCATGATCTCTCCGTTTCTGGTTGTCACGCTTCTTCGGTGCGAGCGGGTCTAGTGTCCCCGACTCGCGGGTGCAACGGCCACCGCGGCACGCGGCAAGCGCAGCCTCGGGGCGTGGTCTGGGCCACGATCGGCTGCCTCACGGCAGCACCACCACCTGGGCGGCATACACCAGCCCTGCGCCGAACCCGATCTGCAGGGCGATGTCCCCACTCTTCGCCTGCCCCTCGCGGAGCAGCCGTTCGGTGGCCAGCGGGATGGAGGCGGCCGAGGTGTTGCCGGTGTCGGCGATGTCCCGGCCGACCACCACGTCCTCGCGGAACT
>CAZMDO010000508.1:0-2192 GCA_964564445.1 uncultured Ruaniaceae bacterium
GCGCTGCCGCCGCGGATGGCCATCCGGGCCGGGTCCACCAGGCCGCGGTCGGCCATCGCCCGGGCGCCGGTGGCGCAGTCCTCCACGTCCGCCACGCCCCACCGGCCGCGCAGCTTGTCCCGGTAGGCCCGTCCGTACCCGGTGGAGCCGGTGTAGTTCACGTCCAGCACGGCGAACCCGCGGCTGGTCCAGAACTGGATGCCTGCGTCGAACCCGGGGGTGGACAGGCTGGTGGGTCCGCCGTGGGAGAGCACCAGCAGCGGGGGCAGCTCACCCTCGGCCCCCTCCGCGGTGCCGGCGGGCGGGTAGAAGAAGCCGTACGCGTCCCCGGTCCGGGAGGCCCAGGAGACCTCCTCGGCCACCGAGACGGTCTCGGCAGGCACGGTCAGGTCGGTGCTGGCGCGGAGCACGTTCACCCGGCCGCGGGCCAGGTCCAGCTCCACCACGGCGGCCGGGCCGGTGTCCCGGCTGCCGACGAACACCACGCGTCCCTCGCCGGCCGCCAGGGAGCCGACCGGCTGCCACGGACCGTCCCAGGCCTCCAGGGCGCCGTTCGCGGTGCGCACCGCGGCCAGGTACCGCCGACCGGCCACCGTGTAGGTGGCCATCAGGTGGTCGGCGTCCAGCACGCACAGGGTGCGGGTGCCCAGCTGCCACTGCGGCACGGTGAACTCCGCCTCCGCAGGGTGCAGGTGGCGGGTGCGGATCTCGCCGTCGACCTGCTCGGTGCGGTACAGGTTCCACCAGCCGGTGCGGTCGTCCACGTGCACCAGGTCACCGTCGGTGGTCCACACCGGTTCGGCCACCGAGACCTGCTCACCGCCGGCCACGGTGCGCCGGTGCACCAGGCGGGCGCCGCCGTCGGTGACCGAGGCGACGTGCAGCCGGCTGGCGTCCCAGGGCATGTCCGGGTGGGACCAGGCGACCCAGGCGAGCACGGCGCCGTCCGGACTGAGCCGCGGAGCGGCCACGAAGTCCTCGCCCCGGACCAGGGTGGCGACCAGGTCGGGCTCGGTGGCGGCCGAGCCGTCCAGCGGCACGGAGACCAGGGTGGTGGTCGGGTCGGTGCGGAACTCGCCGGGTGCGCCGTGGTCCTCGGCCACCGCGTAGACCACCCCGCGGTGCAGGTCCACCTCGAGGTCGGCATACCGGCGCCCGTCCAGCGGGACCAGCGGGACGGCCTCGGCCCAGCCGTCGCCGCGGCGGTCGATGCGGTAGAGCCGGTCGTCGGCGTGCGCGCTGAGCACCACCCCGGCGGGGGTGAGCGCGTAGCAGCCGCCGCCGTACTCGTTCACCCGGGTGCGCACGGCCACCGGCTCGTGGGTGCCGTCGGTACCGGTCCAGGTCACCCGGTGCAGGTCGCCGGCAGCGTCCCGGCGGACCAGCACCGCCCGGCCGCCGGCGGCGGGGTCGGACTCGGTCCAGTAGGTGTCCGGGCCGGCCACGGCGACCTCGCCCAGGCTGCGGGATCCGGCCGCCAGGTCGGCAGCGCTGATCGGCGCGGGCCAGGAGCCGTAGGGCAGCCTCGGGCGCGCACCGTCGGACGCGACGCCGGTGCTCGGCTGGTCCAGGGTCATCCGCGGGTCACCAGCCGGCCGGGAGCGGTCGGCCCTCGTCGTAGCCGGCGGCCGACTGCAGGCCGACCACCGCCCGGTCGGCGAACTCGGCCAGGGTGCTGGCACCGGCGTAGGTGCAGGCGCTGCGCAGCCCGGCGGTGATGTGGTCGAGCAGGTCCTCCACGCCGGGGCGCTGCGGGTCCAGGTACATCCGGGAGGAGGAGATGCCCTCCTCGTACAGCGACTTGCGGGCCCGGGCGAACGCGGTGGCGTCCGCCGAGGTGCGCGCGGCCACCGCCCGGGAGGAGGCCATCCCGAAGCTCTCCTTGTAGGCGCGGCCGTCCGCGTCGTGGTGCAGGTCCCCGGTGGACTCGTGCGTACCGGCGAACCAGGACCCGACCATCACCTGCGATGCCCCAGCAGCCAGGGCCAGGGCGACGTCCCTCGGGTGCCGGATACCGCCGTCGGCCCACACGTGCGCGCCCAGCTCGCGGGCGCGCTCGGCGCACTCCAGCACGGCGGAGAACTGCGGGCGGCCGACGGCGGTCATCATCCGGGTGGTGCACATCGCGCCCGGGCCCACACCGACCTTGACGATGTCCGCGCCGGCCTCGACCAGGTCGCTGACCCCGTCGG
>CAZMDO010000509.1:0-2191 GCA_964564445.1 uncultured Ruaniaceae bacterium
AGGTAGCGCACCCGCAGCACCCGGTTGTGGTCCCGGGTGGGGATCTTGCGCACCAGCGGGCTGATCGCCAGGACGGCGAGCAGGTGGAAGCCGGTGAGGAAGACGGCCAGGGAGACCATCCCGGCGCCGGCGGCCATGCCCACGGCGGCGGCCACCCAGATGGTGGCGGCGGTGGTCAGCCCGCGGACCACGTCCCGGCGGGTGAAGATCACCCCGGCGCCGAGGAAGCCGATGCCGGAGACGATCTGGGCGGCGATCCGGGAGGGGTCGAGGTTGACGTCCTGGCCGAGCACGTTCGCGAACCCGAACGCCGAGACCAGGGTGAATCCCGCCGAGCCCATGCCCACCAGCACATGGGTGCGGAAGCCGGCCGCCTTCTGCCGCACCTGCCGCTCGATGCCGATCAGCGCGCACAGCACGAACGCCACGAGCAGCAGGTACAGCTCGGTCCAGGTGGTGTCGGTGAACAGCTGCATCAGTCCGGCGGTGCGCTCAGGGCGGCGGTGATGTGGCCGGCCAGCGCCCGGAACGCCTGGCCGCGGTGGGAGATGGCGTTCTTCTCCGCCGGCGTCAGCTCGGCGCAGGAGCGGGTCTCCCCGGCCGGCTGCAGGATCGGGTCGTAGCCGAAGCCGCCGGTGCCGCGCGGGGTGGTGAGCAGGGTGCCGGCGAGCCGGCCGGTCTCCACGTGCTCCAGACCGTCCGGGGTGACCAGGGCGGCGGCGCAGACGAACGCGGCACCGCGGTGCTCCTCGCGCACGTCGGCCAGCTGGGCGAGCAGCAGCTCCAGGTTGGCGAGGTCGTCACCGTGGCGGCCGGCCCAGCGGGCGGAGAAGATGCCCGGGGCACCGCCGAGCACGTCCACGGCCAGGCCGGAGTCGTCGGCCACCGCGGGCAGGCCGGTGTGCGCCACCAGGGCGCGGGCCTTGATCAGCGCGTTCTCGGCGAAGGTGAGGCCGTCCTCGACCGGTTCGGGGGCGCCGACCTCCCCGGCGCCGACGATCTGCTCCGCGGCGACGGGGGCGGGCCGGGTGCCGGTGCCGGCGGCGGTGAGGATGGCGCGCAGCTCGGCCACCTTGTGCGCGTTGTGCGTGGCCAGGACCAGCCGGGGGCCGCTCATCCGCGCACGTCCACGAGCGGGCCGGGAGCCTCCCGCCGGACAAGGTGCCGGGCCAGGGCCGCCTGCTGCGCCTTCGTCAGCTCGGCGCAGCCGGCCACGGCCAGGTCGAGAAGCTGGTCGAGCTCACCGCGGCGGAACGGCGCGCCCTCGGCGGTGCCCTGCACCTCCACGAAGTCACCGCTGCCGGTGACCACCACGTTCATGTCCGTCTCGGCGCGCACGTCCTCGGTGTAGGGCAGGTCCAGCATCGGGGTGCCGTCGATGATGCCCACGCTGACGGCGGCCACCGAGTCGGTCAGCACCCTCGCCTGCTCCGGGACTGCTCCGTGCGCACGTCCCCACTCGATCGCATCGGCCAGGGCCACGTAGGCGCCGGTGATGGCGGCGGTGCGGGTGCCACCGTCGGCCTGGAGCACGTCGCAGTCCAGCACGATGGTGTTCTCCCCGAGGGCGGAGACCTCGATGATCGCGCGCAGCGCGCGTCCGATCAGCCGGGAGATCTCGTGGGTGCGCCCGCCGATCTTGCCCTTGACCGACTCCCGGCTGGAGCGGGAGTTCGTGGACCGGGGCAGCATGGCGTACTCGGCGGTCACCCAGCCCAGACCGGAGCCCTTGCGCCAGCGGGGCACGCCCTCGGTGAACGAGGCGGTGCACAGCACGCGGGTGCCGCCGAACTCCACCAGCACCGATCCTTCGGCCTGGTCGGACCAGCCGCGGTGGAACACCACCGGGCGGAGCTGGTCGGGTCGGCGGCCGTCGGCGCGGGTCACGGTCTCGGTCTTGGGGGTGTCCGTCATGACAACCCAGCCTAGTCCCGGCTCCCGCTGCCCCCATCCGGGTCGTCCTGCTCAACGGGGGTCATGGTCCCCGCTGGGCAGGACGACCTGGACAGCGGGGTGGGTCAGCCGGTGTTCTGCAGGCCGGCGGCCACACCGTTGACGGTGAGCAGCATCAGCCGGCGGATCGCCTCGTCAGTCGGCTCGTCGGAACCGTCCGTGGCCCGCAGCGTGCGCAGGGCGCGCAGCTGCAGCAGGGACAGGGCGTCCACGTACGGGCTGCGCAGCTGCACCGCCC
>CAZMDO010000510.1:0-2187 GCA_964564445.1 uncultured Ruaniaceae bacterium
CTTCGACGCCACCGGCACGCTGACCGGGCTGTCCCAGCGGGCCGGCTACCTGGACTCCCGCGGCAACATGCCCCGGGCCAAGACCGTGTTCTCCATGGACGGTCTGGCCGCGATGACCGGCGCCCTGCTCGGCACCTCGACCACCACCGCCTACGTGGAGTCCGCCGCCGGGGTGGAGGAGGGTGGCCGGACCGGGATGACGGCGGTCACCACCGGGGTGCTGTTCCTCGCCGCGATGTTCTTCTGGCCGTTGATCGGCGCCGTGCCGGGGGCCGCCACCGCACCAGCACTGATGCTGGTCGGTGCGCTGATGATGGCGGGGGTGAAGGACGTGGACTGGGGCGACATCGGCGAGGCACTGCCGGCATTCCTCACCGTGGTGGCGATGCCGTTCACGTTCTCCATCGCCAACGGGGTGTCCCTGGGCATCATCAGCTACGCGGTGATCAAGCTGTGCAGCGGGCGGGCGAAGGAGGCCAACTGGCTGCTCTACCTGCTCGCGGTGCTGCTGCTGGCGCGCTACATCTGGTTGTCCTGACCCGGACCGGCTCGCCGTGGCGGGCGATGCACGGCGGGCCCCGGCCTCACACCTGGTCCAGCCGGCGCAGCGCGGCGCCCTCGCGCAGCGCCCTCGCGCAGCGCCCTCGCGCAGCGCCCACGTGCGCGCCCAGGGCGCGCCCGGTGCCTCAGCGCGGAGCGCTGTAGTGCCGCTCGGGGGGAGCCGAGGCCGGGCGAGGCGCAGGAGCACGGCGAGCGGCGCCGTCGCCGGCCGGGAGGAACCGGCGCACCAGCACGACCGCCAGGACCAGGCCGGTCAGGCCCAGCACGAGCAGCACGGGCCCGGCCGGGAAGCCGGCGATCATCCGCATCCGGGTCTGCACGACCACCTCCTGGTAGTCGGCCGCCTCCGGTGCCCCGGCGAAGGTGAAGTCGGAGATGATCTGCCGGGCCGGGTCGTCGAACTCGTAGCTCATCACGGTCAGGTAGTCACCGGTGGCGGTCAGCTCCCCCCAGGTGGGGCTGGTGCGCAGGCTCGCATCGATCGGGCCGGCGAAGAGCAGCTCGCCCGGGGTGTTGGTGACCGTCGGGTCGGTGTGCCGCACCTGGCCCTCGGCGATCACGTAGGTGGTCACCAGCTGGTCCACCTGCGCCGCCGCGGAGATGCGCATCGGGTAGATCAGCTGTCCCGACGAGAAGCTCAGGTGCACGGGCTGCACCTGGCCGCCGAGCGTGCCTTCGGCGGCCACCATCCGGATCGCGACGAAGAACCAGCCCTCGCTCACGTAGGGACTGAGGGCTTCGGCCATCGGGTCGCTCATCACGTACTCGTGCTCGCGCAGCCAGTCGGTGAGGCCGTCGGCATCGGTCGCCGACAGCACAGTGGCCTCCAGCGGGCCGAGCGGCACCGTGTCCAGCACCTCGACCCCGCCAGTCGGCGCGGCCCCGGCGTCGGCGCCACCACCGCCGGCACCCCACTCCGGCCACCAGGTGTAGTCGTACTCCACCCGCGGTGCGGACATCGCCTCGAGGTCGGTGAAGAACGTCTCGTCAGCCAGCTGCACGTCCGGTCGGTCCGGGGTGGGGATGATGACCGCCGCGTCCGTGGCGTCGGTGATCATGTCCAGCTGCATCACGATGTCCTCGGTGCGGCCGTCGAAGGCGACCGCTGCGACCTCCCGGTCGACCGTCAGCTGCTCACCCTCCGGGACGACCGCACCGCCGCACGCGCACGCCTGCGCAGGCTCGGCGAGCACCAGGGCCCCGAGGGTGAGCAGGGCGATGGACGCCGCCGTCGCGGCAGCGCGCCGCAGACGCACGAGCTCTCCCATGGGTGCCACGGTATGGGAGCATCCGGCGCAGAACGGGCCTTGATACCGGATCGATACCGGGCAGCGGCAGATCGTGACCATTCCGTTGTCGAGCGCGCACACGACATCCACAGAAATACCCTCAGGGGGTATACTGGTCCGGTGCGGACGACGTCACCGACACCAGGAGGATCGATGACCACCCAGGACATGACCACCCACGCCGAGCACGGATACACCCCGGAGAAGGACGCCTACCTCAAGCGCCTGCGCCGGATCGAGGGACAGGTGCGTGGGATCGCCCGGATGGTCGACGAGGACGTCTACTGCATCGACGTGCTCACCCAGATCTCCGCGGTCACCAAGGCGCTGCAGGCCG
>CAZMDO010000511.1:0-2186 GCA_964564445.1 uncultured Ruaniaceae bacterium
GTGACCCGGTAGCCGAGCATGTGCCCCTGCCGGGCCAGGGCGGCGGCGAAGTCGATCGCACCGAACACCAGCATCCGCGGCGGCGGGGCGAAGGAGGAGACGAACACTGCCATCCCGTCCTCCATCCGCTGCCCGTCCAGGCCGTAGGTGAGCATCCGGTTCCGCCCGGTGGCCAGCAGCCCGCGGGCGTCGTCGGTGACGGCCTGGTCGGTGCGCGCCGAACCGAGCGACCCGCACGTGCGGTCGGCGAACACCACCATGTGCCGGCCCACCCGCGCCGGGTCGGCGTGCTCGACCACCACGGCCACCGCCACCGGGGTGCCGTCCTTGATCGCGCCGGCCACCTGGTCCAGCTCGGGGTAGCTGGTCGGGGAGACCGGCTCCACGAACACGTCGATGATGCCGCCGCAGGTCAGGCCCACGGCGAAGGCGTCGTCGTCGGTGAAGCCGTACCGGTGCAGCTCGGCCTGCCCGGAGTCCAGGACCCGCCGCGCCGTCTCGTACACGTCCCCCTCCACGCACCCGCCGGAGACCGACCCGCTCACCGTGCCGTCGGCAGTGACCAGCATCGCCGCCCCGGGCAGCCGCGGTGCGGACTTGAACGCATGCACCACAGTGGCCAGACCCGCCTCCTGCCCGGCCTGCCAGGCGCCCATCAGCTCCTGGAGCACATCACGCATCGATCTCCCTCACCTTCTGCGCACCGCCGGGCGCCCGCGCCCGGCGGCCAGCTCGGCCAGCACCTGCTCGAACGCGGCCAGGGAGTGCCCGGCCACCAGCGCGTCCAGGTGCGGCAGCGCCGCCACGATCCCGCTCTGCACCGGCTGGTACCCGGCCTTGCCGGCGTGCGGGTTGGACCACACCACCCGGCGGGCCAGCCGGGACAGCCGCGCGAGCTGTGCACCGAGCAGCTCGGGGTCGCCGCGCTCCCAGCCGTCGCTGGCGATGAGCACCACCGCACCTCGGGCCATCCCGCGCCGCCCCCACCGGGTGGTGAACGCCGCGAGCGTGTCGGCCAGCCGGGTGCCGCCGGACCAGTCCGGGATCGCCTGCCCGGCGCGCTGCAGCGCGGTGTCCGCGTCCGGGTGCGCGAGCGCAGCGGTGATCCGGGTCAGCCGGGTGCCCAGCGTGAACACCTCCGCCCCGGTGCCACGGGACACGTGGTGGGCCAGGCGCAGCAGCGTGTCCGCGTACGGCTGCATCGACCCGGACACGTCGATCAGCAGCACCAGCCGGCGGGGCCGGCGGCGCGGCCGGGCGTGGTGCAGCGGCCCGGGCTCCCCGGCCCGGCGCAGCTCGGCACGCAGCGTGCGCACCCGGTCCACCCGGCCGTGGTGGAACGGTTCGCTGCGGTGCGTGCGGCGCACCGGGCGCGGCAGCGGCAGGGCCTGGATCGCCTGGTTCACCGCTGCGCGCTCCGCGGCGGACAGCTCGGCCACGTCCCGGTGCCGCAGCTGCTCGACGGAGGAGGCGAGGGTGGAGACCAAGGAGGCTCCGCCGTCGGTGGAATCGCCCGGGCCCACCGCGGACTGGTGACCGGACCGCTCCGGGTGAGACTCCGCCGTCGGGATCTGGCCGCCCTCGAACCAGGCGGTGAACACCCGGTCGTAGCCGGGCAGGTCGGTGACGCGGGTGCAGAAGGTGGCACGTCCGGCCCAGTACACGTCGCTGCGCCGGCCCAGGTCCAGGTGGGCCACGGCGGCCACGAAGGAGCGGGTGGCCGCGGTGGTCACCGGTAGGCCGGCCGCCCGCAGCGCCGCACCGAAACCCACCAGCAGCGCCTCCGGGGAGTGCGGGGCGGGCGACGGCGGAGCCTGGCTGGGCATGTCAGCCCGCCAGGATCTTCTCGAGGCTGGCGCGCACCCGGTCCAGGTCCTCCCGGTGCTTGCACAGCGCACCGGTCGTGGCCGCGGCCGTGGCCAGGTCCAGGTCGCTGGCGCCGAGCTCGACCAGGGCGCGGGCCCAGTCCAGCGACTCGGCGACCCCGGGCGGCTTGATCAGGTGGGTGTCGCGCCGCAGCTGCTGCACCACGGTGACCAGCTGGTCGGCCAGCCGCTCGGGCACCTGCGGCAGCCGGGTGCGCACGATCGCCACCTCCCGGGCCAGGCTCGGGTGGTCGATCCAGTGGTAGAGGCAGCGGCGCTTGAGCGCGTCGTGCAGCTCGCGGGTGCGGTTGGAGGTGAGCA
>CAZMDO010000512.1:0-2185 GCA_964564445.1 uncultured Ruaniaceae bacterium
TGCCCGTGGCCGTACGGGCCTGGCTGGTTGACCGGACCGGACCCGGCGGGCGGGTTCTGGGCGTTCGGATCCCATGGAGACGTCATGGCCGCACCCTACGGCCCGCAGGACGGGGCCGTCATGTTGCCTCCCACCGGCTCGCCGGAGCGCCGCGGTCAGCCGCCGAGGAGGGTGCCGGTCATCACCCCGGACTGGACCCGGGCCAGGCACAGGATCCGCTGTGTGCCCTCCTGCCACGCCTGCTCGCTCGGCGCGAGGTACCAGACGACCAGCGGGATGTCGGTGGTCAGCGCGGATACGTCCGCCTGGCAGGTGCTGCGCGCCTGGCTGGCCAATGCCTCGGCCCCGGGGAAGTCGCCGTCCAGCGCGTGCTCGGTGATCGCCTGGGCGACATGCGCCTGCTCGCAGGGCACCAGGCGCAGCTCGACGACGGACTGGCCGGGCGGGAGGAACTCGATGCAGTTGCCCACCGCCACGTTGCTCGCCGAGACCGTGTGCGCCGCGGTGACGTCACCCGGCTCGGGCTGCTCGGTCCAGCGCGCCAGGGTGCCGTTGCCCACCAGCACCACCGCCGCCAGCACCCACAGCACGGTGAAGAAGGCGCCGAGCCCGATCCCGGTCCCGGCGAGCGCCGGGCTGCGCCGCTGCGTGGTCCGCACCCGGTGGCGCGCGACGAGGCCGAGCACGAGGCCCACCGGACCCAGCGGCGAGGTGGCCACCGAGGCCACCGCGGTGGGCTCGAGGGGACGCCGCTTCATCACCGGGAAGGTGAACTGGCCGTAGGAGCCCTGGCCAGGCTGCTCCACGGGGGCGTGCCGCCCGTAGGGGCTCTGCCCGAGCGGCGCCTGGGGGGTCGGCTGCGCCGTGGGCGCCTGCGGGATGGCGGGAGCGCCCGCCTCGACGGGCCCGCTCGGTGGCGCCCACGCGGCCGGTGACCCACCGGCCGGTGACGCGCTGGGCGGTGACGCGCCGGGCGGTGACGCGCCGGGCGGTGACCCGCCGGGCGGCCCATGGCCCTGGTCGGGCTGACCATAGCCGGGTACGCCGGGGCCGGGTACACCGGGTACACCGGGTACACCGGGTCCGCCCGGGCCGCCGGGTCCGCCCGGCCAGCCGTTCCGGCCCGCCGGGTCAGGCTGCTGCGGCCCCGGATAGCTCATGGATCGAGGGTATCGTCCGCGGCGGGACCAGGGTGTCGCCCGGGCCGGGATCAGGGTGTCGCCAGCTCGAGCACCACCGGCACATGGTCGGAGGCGCCCTTGCCCTTGCGCTCGTCCCGGTCGACCCAGACCCGTTGCACCCGTTCGGCCAGGGCCGGGCTGGTCCAGGCGAAGTCGATCCGCATCCCCTCGTTCCGAGGGAACCGGAGCCGCTGGTAGTCCCAGTAGGTGTACCTGCCCGGTGCCAGCTCGCGGGTGATCTCCACCAGTCCCGAGTCGGCGAACGCGGCGAACGCCGCCCGCTCCGGCGCGGAGACGTGCGTGGCGCCCTCGAAGACCGCCATGTCCCACACGTCCTCGTCCAGCGGGGCCACGTTCCAGTCACCCATCAGCGCCAGCTGTCCGCCCTCGGCCGTCCACCGGGCCGCCTGCTCGCGCAGCGCCTCCAACCAGCGCAGCTTGTACTCGTAGTGCGGGTCGTCCAGCGTGCGCCCGTTCGGCACGTACACGCTCCACAGCCGCACCCCGGCGCAGGTGGCCCCGATCGCCCGCGCCTCGACCGTCGGCGGGTCGCCCCAGACGGGCTGGCCCGCGAAGGAGCGCTCCACCGCGGCGATCCCCACCCGGGAGATGATCGCCACCCCGTTCCACTGGTTCAACCCGTGGTAGGCCACCTCATACCCGGCGGCCTCGAACAGCAGCGTCGGGAACAGCTCGTCCTTGACCTTGGTCTCCTGCACCAGCAGCACGTCGGTGTCACTGCGCTCCAGCCAGGACACCACCCGCTCGGCACGGGCACGGATGGAGTTGACGTTCCAGGTCGCGATACGCACGCCCGCTACCGTAGCCCGGACCGCGAGCGGCACGACGATACGCTCTGCACGTGACCACCACCTCGCTGCAGCGCCTCGCCGAACTCGTCAACACCCACGCCGTCGTCCGTGGCCGGGTGACCCTCAGCTCCGGCCGTGAGGCCGACTACTACGTGGACATGCGGCGGGTGACGTTGCACCACGAGGCCGCCC
>CAZMDO010000513.1:0-2183 GCA_964564445.1 uncultured Ruaniaceae bacterium
TGTCGGTCGACAGCATGCTCTCGTCGATCGTGTCTGTCATCGCTGGTCACCTCCTGGGGTATCAATGCCGTTGCTCGTACATACATTCTAATCCAGGGGTCCGACAGTCGGTAGCGCAGACACGCAACAGCGGCCTCATTGTGGATAAACGGGAGTTGTCCACAACGAGCGGTGACCAGTGCTCTGGTCCGGCAGAGAATGTCGGTGCCTTCGTTTAGGAGAGACCGAGCGCCGGCCCTTCGATCGCCGGGCAGGTGTCCATCACCACGTCCAGTCCCGCCGCCGCGGCCCGGTCCGCCGCCGCCTCGTCCACCACGCCCAGCTGCAGCCACACCGCTCCGGCGCCGATCGCGATCGCCTCGTCCACCACGGCACCGGCACGGGAGGAGTTCACGAACACGTCCACCACGTCCACCGGCCGGGGCACCTGCGCAAGGCTGCTCACCCCCGGCGCGCCGTGCACCGTCTCCGCCTTGGGGTGCACCGGCACGATCTCCTGACCCAAGGTCTGCTGCAGGTACCGGGCCACCCCGTAGGCGGCTCGGGCGGTGTTCGTGGACAGACCCACGACCGCCCACCGGCCCGTGGTGGTGAGCAGGCGGCGGACCACCTCAGGGTCGTTGCGATGACTCATCTGACCTCCTGTGGTCGCAGTCAGCGGCGTGGCAGGGTGAAGCCCGACCCGCCGATCTTGTCGTTGTTCGCCCCGGCCATCGTCCTGCTCTTCAGGCCGGTGAGGGTGCGGACGTAGTCGTTGCGCTCACGCAGGTTGTCCATCGTGGCCTCGGTCTCGGTGGCGTGCCGATGGCGCTTGTCCACGTTCCGGTAGCGGAGGTAGACCATCCCGTAGAAGAGGAAGCCGGCGAGCAGGAACAGCAGCCCGAAGCCGCGGCCGTCCCCGGAGGAGGAGCCGCTGGCCAGCACCGGCGGGGCGTAGGTGAGGATCGTGATGGACATGGTCACCCCAGCAGGAAGAACAGGATCGCCGCGAAGATCCCGACGACCTCCACGGCTGCGGACACGAGCAGGAGCTTGGGTCGGTTGATCGGGACGCTGCCCATCGTCTCCCCGGTGCGGGCGTTCACCGCGACATAGTGCTGGAAGGTGCTGCCGTCCTTCTTCTCCTGGTGGTAGCTGTACAGCCACACCGGCAGGTAGGCCGACGCCCAGCGCTGCCCGACCAGGGTGAGCTGTTCGTCGTCCCAGCGCACGCCCCGGTCGTAGTAGCCGAGGGTCTGGTTCACCTGGTGGCGGGCGATGTCCCGGGCCTGGGACTGGACGATCGGCAGCAGGTCGTCCCGGTTGGTGTCCCGTCGCTCGGAGGTGAACCCGGACAGATAGTTCGAGTCGTACTGCACGGAGTTCTCCACGTCGAACGGCATCACCGCGTTGATGATGTTGTTGCTGTTCTCCGTGGTGTCGAAGTCCCGGCGCTCCTGGGAGGACTCCAGGGTGAGGTCGTTGATGTACAGGTCGAAGTCGCGGCCGACGTCGTACAGGTCAGCGTCGTAGCGGCGCTCGGTGTCGTCGCCGCGCTTGACCGTGTAGCTGCGGGTCTGGTGCTCGCCCTGCCCGGTGAAGGTGGCGTGCGTGTTCAGGTCGACCACCATGTACGGCAGGTAGACGCCCATCACGTTCGTCGGGTCGAACTCCCGGAGGAAACGTGGGTGGGCGAACGTGCGCCGCTTCTTCACGAACGCCCGGATGGCGGCGACCGCCTGGTCCTTCGGCAGGGAGAACGGCAGCACCATGTCGGGGACGGCGCCGTTGGGGATCTGCTGGTTCATCGACAGCGTGTTCCGGCACCAGTGGCAGCGCCCCTGGGTGCTCTCGGCGGTGTTGATGACCACCTCGGCCCCGCACGCGGTGCACTTGAAGGTGAGCACGTCGTCGGTGGAGGGGATGATGTCCACCGCGCCGGAGCCGACCTCCACGCCGGTCAGCCCCTTGATCTCCGCGTTGATGCCGAGCACCTCGGCAGCCGCCTCCGCGCTCCACTCGTAGCGGCAGAAGGCGCACCGGAGCAGACCGGTGCGGGGATTCAGGGAGATCTCCGTGGCCCCGCAGCGCACACACTTGACCAGACCGTCGACGGCGTCAGTGTCAGTGTCGATGATCCGCGGACCGCCCGTAGGAGGTGCTGGCGGGGGTGGCCCCGCCGGGGCTGCCGGGGGCGCCGGGGG
>CAZMDO010000514.1:0-2176 GCA_964564445.1 uncultured Ruaniaceae bacterium
CCACGATGGAGAACACGGCAGCGGCGCTGGCACCGGAGGAGATGCCGATGATGTCTGGGCTGGCCAGCGGGTTGCGCAGCATGGTCTGGAAGGTGACGCCACCCAGGCCGAAGCACAGCCCCACGAGCAGGGCTAGGGAGGCGCGCGGCAGGCGCAGGGTGCCCACGGTGAACGAGGCACCGGGCACGTCGTGGCCGAGGACCACCCCGACCACGTCCGCCGGCGGGTAGAAGGTGTGGCCGACCATCAGGCTGAGCGCGTACACCACCAGGATCGCCACCGTGAGCACGGCGATCACCGCGCGGCGCCGGCGGGACCGGCCCCGGCGGGCGGCACTCACCAGCGCCACCGTGCCACTCGGCCGGTACGACGGGGCGGCGGCCCGCGCCCGGGTCTGCACGGCGGTCACAGCTCACGCATCCGCTGCCGGCGCACGATGGCGATGAAGAACGGGGCGCCGACGATGGCCACCAGGATGCCCACGTCCACCTCTTCGGGGCGGGCCACCACGCGTCCGAGCACGTCGGCGGCGGTGACGAGGATGCCCCCGCCGAGAGCGCTCAGCGGCAGCAGCCACCGGTGGTCCGGACCGGCGAGCAGCCGGCACACGTGCGGCACCACCAGACCCACGAACGCGATCGGCCCGGTCACGGCGGTGACCGCGCCGGCGAGCACCACCGCCCCGGCGGCCGCGATGCCCCGGGTCCAGGCGACGTGCTGGCCGAGCCCGGCGGCGAGCTCGTCACCGAGGGCGAGCGCGTTCAGGCCACGGGCCACCAGCAGGCAGATGACGAAACCGGCCACCAGGAACGGGGCCACTGTGGTGATCGAGGCGCTGGTGGCCCCGCCCACGCCGCCGACCTGCCAGGAGATCGCGCCCTCGGCGATGTCCTGGCGGGGCAGCACCACGGCGGTCACCAGGGAGGAGAGGGCGGCGGTGGTGGCCGCTCCGGCCAGGGTGAGCTTCAGCGGGGTGGCGCCACCGCGGCCGAGGGAGCCGATCAGGTACACGAAGGCAGCGGTGGCCGCCGCGCCCACGATCGCGAACACGATGTAGGCGGTCATGGTGGCGATGGAGAACCAGGCCAGGCCGATCGCCACGGCGAGCGAGGCGCCGGTGGTCACGCCGAGGATGCCGGGGTCGGCGAGCGGGTTGCGGGTCACCCCCTGCATCACCGCGCCGGAGACCGCCAGCCCGGCGCCGGCGATCACCGCCAGCCAGGTGCGCGGGATGCGGCGGGCCACCGCCCCGTGGTCGAACCCGTCGGTGGAGCCCCCGATCGCCGCGAGGATGTCCTCCAGCCCCACATCACGCGACCCGTACGCCACGGACAGGGCCATCACCAGGGCGAGCACCGCCGTCAGGCCGAGGAGCACGAGCACGCGCACCCGCCGCGACCGCTGCAACCCTTCGGCTGCGGTGCGGTCGGCGGCGGGTGGCGCGCTGGTGGTGGCAGTGGCGATCGCAGGACTCCTAGGCGTTGTCCGCGGCGTCGGCCAGCAACGCCACGTACTGCTCCACCAGGTCGGAGTTCAGCACCTGCAACGGCGTCGGGTTGGCGGCGGTGCCCAGCGGACCGTCGCCGGGCAGGGACACCACGGCGTCGTTGGCCACGGCGGGCAGCTGGGAGAGCAGCGGGTCTGCCTCGAGGGCATCGATCAGCTCCTGGCCGCCGTAGGTGACGAACACGTCCACGTCGGAGAACATGTCCGCCTGCTCGGTGCTCACGCTGCCGTTCCACACGGTCGGGTCGGTGGAGACGTCGATGAGGCTCTGCGGGATCGTCATGCCCAGGTCCTCGAAGAACTGGGTGCGCGTGTCGTAGGCGTTGTAGAAGCTGATCTCGCTGAGGTCGGTCGGGTCCACGTGGGTGACCATCATCGCGGTGGTGCCCTCGAGCTCGGGGTACTCGGCCACGGCGGCGGCGATCTTGTCCTCGATCTCGGTGATCAGCTCCTCACCCTCATCGGCCATGCCCAGGGCAGCGGAGTTCACCTCGATGATCTCCCGCCACGGGGTGCCCCAGGCGGTCTCCGGGTAGGCGGCCACCGGGGCGATCTGGGAGAGGGTGTCGTAGTCCTCCTGGGTGAGCCCGGAGTAGGCGGCCAGGATCACGTCCGGGTCGGTGTCGGCCACGGCCTCGAAGTCGATGCCGTCGGTCTCGTCGAAGAGCAC
>CAZMDO010000515.1:0-2176 GCA_964564445.1 uncultured Ruaniaceae bacterium
CAGGTGTCCGAGGACACTCCCCTTGCCGATCTCTTCCCCTACGCGGCGGCCACGCACGCCCCGCTCGCGGTGGTCAACGACAGGGGCGTCCTGGTCGGGCTGATCCCGCGGGTGACCCTGCTCAGTGCGCTCTCCCTCACCGACGACGAGATCGAGCTGGAGCCGGTCGGCGTGCCTGCCGGTGCCGGTGCCGATCCGGACGACGGCGACAAAGTGTCCGTGCTGAGCGAAGGAGGTGCACGATGAGCTTCCTCCCGCACCCGCCGATCGGCGACTTCGCCGAGGCGGCTGTCGACTGGGTCAAGGACACCATGCCGGAGGTGCTGCAGGGCATCCAGGACACGTTCAACTCCGCCTCCGAGGGCTTGACCGATGTGCTGATGTTCCTGCCGCCCCTGGTGATGGTGCTGCTGTTCGGCGTCATCGGGCTGCTGGTGCGGTCCTGGAAGTTCGCGGCGTTCGTCGTGGTCGGCTTTGCCCTGATCGACGGGATGGAGCTGTGGCCGGACGCGATGCAGACGCTCGCCATGGTGCTCGTCGCGACCTTTGTGGCGGTGATCATCGGCATCCCGGTCGGCATCCTCGCCGCGAAGAGCTCTGTGGTGAGCGCGATCGTGCGACCGATCCTGGACTTCCTGCAGACCATGCCGGCGCTGGTCTACCTGGTGCCCGTGGTGATCTTCTTCAGCATCGGCTTCGCGCCCGGTGTGGTCGCCACGATCATCTTCGCCATCGCCCCCGGGGTCCGGCTGACCGAGCTGGGCATCCGGCAGGTGGACGCCGAGACCGTGGAGGCCGGGCAGGCCTTCGGCGGTACCGGCGGGCAGATCCTGCGCGGCATCCAGCTCCCCCTCGGCCTGCCGACCATCATGGCCGGCGTCAACCAGGTGATCATGCTCGGCCTGTCCATGGCCGTGCTCGCCGGTTTCGTCGGCGCCCCGGGTCTGGGCCACACGGTGACCCTCGCCTTGGGCCGGGTGGACGTGGGTGCTGGCTCCGAGGCGGGCCTGGCCATCGTGATCATCGCCATCTTCCTGGACCGGATCACCGCTGCGGTGGGTCAGGAGAACAAGGGTTCGCTGCTCACCCTGATCCGGAGCAAGCGCAAGGCGGCGGCCAAGCAGGCCCGGGCAGCAGCCGCCGAGCAGGACAACGCGTCCGCAGAGACCGAGAAGGCTCTGCAGGGCGCGCACTGAGAATCGATACGGAACCAAGTGAGAGTAGGAGTTTCTATGAAGTCCCCCCGCACCACCCTGCGTCGCCGTCAGGTGACCGCCCTGTTCGCCGCCGGTGCCATCGGCCTGTCCCTGGCCGCCTGCGGCAGCGGAGACTCCGGCGGTGAAGGTGGCGAGACCACCGGCGCCGGTGACGGCGGTGAGACCAGCGAGGGTGGCGGCACCATCACGCTCGGCTACATCCCGTCCTGGACCGACGGCCTGAGCACGGCCTACCTGCTGGACCACTTCCTCACCGAGGCCGGCTACACCGTGGAGCACGAGGAGCTCAACGAGGCCGGGATCCTCTACACCGCCCTCGCCGAGGGCGATGTGGACATCTACCCCTCCGCCTGGCCGGAGGTGACGCACGCCCAGTACATGGACAAGTACGGCGACGACATCGAGGACCTGGGCACCTACTACGAGGGTGCGGTGCTGAACCTGTCGGTGCCGGAGTACTCCGACATCACCTCGATCGACGAGCTGCCCGACCACGTGGACGAGCTGGGCGGACGGATCGTCGGCATCGAGCCGAGTGCCGGGCTGACCAGGGCGACCCAGGAGAGCGTGATGCCCGAGTACAAGCTGGGTGACGCCGGGTTCTCGCTGGTCACCTCCTCCACCACGGCGATGCTCGCCGAGCTGGAGAGCGCGATCGATGCCGAGGAGCCGATCGTGGTCACCCTGTGGAGCCCGTTCTGGGCGAACGCCGCCTACCCGGTGCGTGCCCTGGAGGACCCGAAGGGTGCCTTCGGTGAGCCGGAGGGCCTGCACTTCCTCGCCCACCTCGGCTTCAGCGACGAGTACCCGGACATCGCTGAGTGGATCCGCCAGATCAAGCTGGACGACACCCAGTACGGTGCGCTGGAGACCGCGGTGACCGTGGACAACGCGGACGACCCGGCCGCCGGCGTCGAGCAGTTCCTCGAGGAGAACCCGGACGTCATCCCGGCATTCCC
>CAZMDO010000516.1:0-2156 GCA_964564445.1 uncultured Ruaniaceae bacterium
CGCCCGGCGCGGCGAGCCGCACCGGGTCGCGCTCGACCAGCTCCAGCTCCGCCACCAGGGCGGCCCACCAGCCGCAGGAGTGGGGCACCACATGCGCACCGCGCGCAGGCACCGAGGACCCCGGCAGCTCGAACCGGCCGAACCTCGAGGGCGCGATCCCCGGGCCGTGCCCGGTCGCTCCCGGCGTGAATGTGAGCCTGAGCGCGCATCCCGGAGCCACCTGGTCCGAGCGGTGCGACCTGCTCGACCGCCTCGGACCCGATGCCACCACCGCAGAGCTGGACGCGATCCTCGGACCGGCCGATCCATGGACCGACCATCGCTCCCGCGCCGAAGATCTGGAGATCTGGCGCCAGCTGGAGCGAAGTTCCCCGCCCCGCTCTCCGGGCTCACCGGAGGAACCCGAGACGCCCACCGCAGTCGACGGCGCAGATCCCGACGACCCGGACGCCGAATGGGCGTGGATGTGCCGCTACCTACCGCGGCTCGACCCGATGTGGGAGCTCATCCCGCCCGCACGCCCTGCGCACCTGCCCGACGGCACCGACGCGCAGGCCCTCGTCGCGTGGCTCCGTGAGCGCCGACCAGGCTCCGACCCGCACGCCGAGGGCAGCACCACCCCGCCGACGGCGCGTGCGGTCATCGAGAACGAGCTCGGCCTGGTCTGCACCGATGCCTACGCACCCTCGCGCCGGCTCCGGTCCCGGATCATCGAGCGGGACCAGACGTGCCGTTTCCCCACCTGCCAGGTACCGGCCTGGCGCTGCCAGCTCGACCACATCGTCGCGTTCGACGACTCGGTGCCCGCCTGGGCGCAGACGGTGGAGACCAACCTCCACGCCCTCTGCGCCCACCACCACCAGATCAAGACGGCTGGCATCTTCACCGTGGAGCGCGACCCGCGCACCGGGATCACCACCTGGCACGCGCCCACCGGGCACGTGTACGCCCGGGCACCCGAGCACGCCGACTACACCGCCATCGCCCACCACCTCCGGGACGACTACGCGATGACGATCGTCATCGACGACCCGGTCCCCAGCGCCGCGACGGCTGGCGTGCAGCCGCCGACCGTGCCCGCCGGAGAGGGCGTCAATCCAGACGTGCACCGGTGGCTGCCCGAGAGCACCGCCCCGGTCGACGAGCAGCGCGCGCGGTTGGCGAAGGCCGCTCCGGACACTGCTCGGCAGGCTGGCTGTGCGGACGCCACCCCCGCTACGGGCGGCGCCACCACCGGCGCCACCACCGGCGGCGCCGCCACCGAGGCGGACACCGGCAGCGGCTGGCCGGACGAACCGCCGTTCTGAACCCGGCGCCGATGAGCACCGCAGCACCTGGAATGTCCACGCCGCGGCATCGGTTGCACCTCACATGACTGCTGCACCACCGCTGACCGTGGACGTCTGGTCCGACATCGCCTGCCCCTGGTGCTACATCGGCAACCACACACTGGGCGAGGCGATCGAGAAGTACGACGGCGAGGTCACCGTCCGGTACCACTCGTTCGAGCTCGCCCCGGACACCCCGGTCGACTTCGTCGGCTCCGAGGTGGACTTCCTCGTGGCGCACAAGGGCATGCCGGCCGAGCAGGTGCAGCAGATGCTCGCCCAGGTGCGCGCCACCGGTGCCGCCGCCGGGGTGACGTTCAACTTCGACACCGTGCGCCACACCAACACCCTCCGCGCACACGAGGCCCTGCACCACGCCGCAGAGCACGGCCTGCAGGGCGCCCTCCTCGAGCGGCTGTTCCGCGCGTACTTCACCGAAGGACGGCACCTCGGGCGCGATGCCGACCTCGCCGACCTCGCCGAAGAGGTGGGCCTCGACCGGGAGCAGCTGCTGGCCGACCTGTCCGCCGACCGGTACGCGACCGACGTGCAACGCGACCTCAACCACGCCCACCAGATGGGGGTCCGCGGCGTGCCCTTCTTCGTGTTCGAGGGCCAGTACGGGGTGTCCGGTGCGCAGAGCGTGGACACCTTCCGCGACGTGCTCTCGCACGTGGCCGCCGAGGTCAGCGCCGCCCACGCCTGAAGCCCCCGCGGCCTGCACCAGCAGTCCGATGGATCGTGAGGGCTCTGGCCGGTGACCTGCCCGACCAGAGCCCTCGATCCTGCCCTCCCCGCGTCCTGCCGCCTAGCCGAGGCGCTCGCGCA
>CAZMDO010000517.1:0-2147 GCA_964564445.1 uncultured Ruaniaceae bacterium
GAGCACCGCCGTCGAGCAGGCTCAGCCTTCCTGGCGCTTCTTGTCCTCCTGGACGAAGTAGTCGATCACCAGCCGCCCCACGGTGAGCACCCCGAAGGCGAGCGCTCCGAAGAGGATCAGGCTGGTCAGGCCGCCGAGCACCGACGACACTCCGCCGAACCGGATCGCGGAGAACTGGGCGATGGCGTCGAGGATCGCGGTCAGGGCCAGCACACCAGAGAAGATGATGATGGCGACGTAGGCCAGCCGAGCCGTGCGCTGGGTGCTCGAGACGGCGAACGTGGTGTCGAACAGGCCCGGGTTGCTCGCGACCGGGTACTGCCCGGCGTAGCCATAGCCTCCCTGGGCTGGCTGGTCGTAGGCACCGGACTGCTGGGCGTACCCCTGGGACGGCGGCGCCTGCCCGTAGGCCGCCGTCGGCTGCTGCGGCGCGGACGCCTGGCCATACCCGCCGTGCTGCGCCGGCGGCGGCACGGAGGCCTGACCGTAGCCGTCTGCGGGCTGCCCCTGCTGCGGATAGCCGGGCTGCTGACCGTAGCCCTGCGCATCGCCCTGGGGAGCCTGGTACTGAGTCATCGAGATGTGCCTTTCGTGACGGTGATGCCCTCAACCCTAATGGTGCGCACGGGCGCGCAGCCGGGGAGAACTCCCCATCGGCGAGCGATGTCGGTGGTCGGTGCGAGCCTGTGGAGCAGTCGGATGGGCGCCACGGGTCTGCTGGGGATCCGCGCCCATCCGGCGGCAGACACCGGTCCTGCATCCCTTGACACCAACACCTGGATTTAGTACATTAGTTCTATGACGTTCGACGGCGCGGACCTTGACCCGGAGGAGCACTCCCCCGGCGCTGAACCGCGCGTCGAGGGCACTGACGGGGCGCGGTCGAGCGCACGCGACCGTGACGTCCAGCCGCCCGAGCGCGGCGAGGACGAGCCGGCGGAGGTCGGAGCGAACGACCACGATGCGGAACGGGCAGCGAGCGACGCAGACACCTACCCGGCGTCGATTGACGATGGCATGAGTCCTGAGCCGAGCAACGAGGACGGCCAGGACGCCAGAACTGAGGGTGCCGAGTGCACCGAAACTGAGGGCGCCGAGTGCACCGAAACTGAGGGTGCCGAGTGCGAGGGCACCGACGGTGAGGACACCGACGAGCAGGCACGTGACTACTTCGTGACGTTGCCGGTGGGACCGGATGTAGGTCTGACCGAGGTCGTCGCCGCCGCGCAGGAGGTCGATCGGTCGCAGGCCGCCTGGAACCCGGGCGTCAGCCACTCCCAGGTCGCGGCGGTGCTCGGTGCGGCCGCGCCGGGAGCCTCCCTCGCGCACGTGCTCGAGCAGGCCATGGAGCAGGACAGCTCCGACCGCGACCAGGCCACCCGGATCGAGCTGATCGCCGCCTGCGAGCGGATGATGGCCCACCTCGCCGGTATCCAGGCGCGCTTCGCCGGGGAGTTCCTGGACGAGCGCGGCGGTTCCCTGGGCGCACTCACCGCCACGCACGACGAGATCGCCATCCGCCTGGCGATCACCTCCTATGCAGCCGGATCGATCATCGGTCGCGCGAGCACGCTGGCCGACTCCCCCCGTCTGCGCGAGGCCCTGGCCGGCGGCGAGGTCTCCGCCCGCAAGGTCGACGTGATCGCCGCGGCGATGTCCGAGGTGGAGCTGCGCGAGCGCCTCGTGATCGAGGAGTACGGCATCGAGCTGGCGCCGACCCATACACCACCCCAGCTGAAGAAGGCGCTGGCAGCAGCGGTGATCGCCGCCGATCCCAGCAAGGCCAAGGAGCGCCACGAGAAGGCCGTCAAGGAACGGTGCGTGACCTTCGATCCGGCAGCCGACGGGATGGCGTGGATCGGGGCCTACCTGCCGGCCGAGGACGCCCTGAGCATCTACACCTGCCTGGACGGCATCGCCGCCAACCATGCGGCCGACGACGAACGGTGCATCCACGCACGCCGCGCGGATGCTCTCACCGAGATCTTCACCACGATGCTGGCCAAAGGGCAGATGCTCGACGGCACCAGCCTGCCCACCCGACACGGCCAGCTGCCACACCTGCACCTCTCCATCACCGCACCGGTTCTCGCCGGCGACGAGCACACACCCGCACTGCTGCACGGCTACGGCCCGATCGACGCCGG
>CAZMDO010000518.1:0-2143 GCA_964564445.1 uncultured Ruaniaceae bacterium
GGATCGCCTGCGGCAGGATCACCGCACGCCAGGTGCGCGTGGCCGGAAGGCTCAGCGCTGTGGCCGCCTCCCACTGTCCAGAGCGGATGGACTCGATCCCGGCTCGGTAGGACTCCGCCATGTAGGTGGAGTAGTGCAGCCCGAAGACGACTACTCCAATGATCATCGCGTCGGCACGAGGCTTGAAGGTCACCACGGCGTACAGGCCGAAGAGCAGCTGTACCGGTAGCGGCGTCATCCGGATGACGTCGAGCACCCACCGAAGTGGCCAGGCGATCCATCTCGGCAGCTGGCGTAGACCGATCGCCCACACCAGCCCGAGGATGACCGACAAGATGGAGGCGAGGATGGTTACCACCAAGGTGACCTTGACGAACTGCTCCAGAAGCAGCGGGAAGACCTCGACGGCCAGGTTCCATTGGAAGATGTCAGACATGTCAGGCCACCGCCTCCGCCGTCGCCTTGGTGGTGGTCGCCGCACCGATCCGGAGGCCGAGTCTCCTCTGAGCGCGTCGTTCCATCCAACGGAAGAATGTGGAGACGATCAGCGCGATCACCAGGTAGATGATGAGTGCGGCGCCGAAGGAAGCCCAGATGCCGTTCGTGATCCGCGCCTGGTTCGCCACGAACGTCACGTCGGTGAGCAGGACCAGACTGACGGCGGCGGTGCCCTTCACCAACATGACCGCGAGGTTGTTGAAGCCAGGCAGCATCAATGCCCACGCCTGCGGCCAGATGATTCGCCGCATCTTGGTTAGCCACGGCATGGAGAGTGCGGTCGTGGTCTCCCACTGTCCCTTCGGTACGGCGTTCAGTGAACCCCGCACGACCTCGGCGCCGTAGGCCCCGTAATTAAGGCCGAGGGCCACGATCGCCGTCCAGAGGCTGCCGAGGTCGACGTCGAAGACCTGGGGGAACACATAGAAGACCACGTACAACTGCACGATGAGGGACGTGCCACGGAAGATCTCCACGATGATCCGCGCCAGGGTGGCCAACCACTTTGGGCCCTGGTGCATGGCCACACCGAGCAGGACCGCAACGATGAGCATCAGCACGGCGCCGCCGAGGAAAGAATAGACCGTGGCCGTTAGGCCATCGGTGATCAGTCTCGGCAGCACCGTGCTGAAGTCAGAGAAGAACTCCGTCACGTGAGTGAGCCCTTGCTACTTGGAGTTCTGAATCTCGGCGGCTTCCTGGAGGTCCTCGTCGGAGCCCTCGCAGAACATCTCGGTGGTCAGCCCGTCCGCGGGACGTTCGGCCTCGGTGAAGCCAAACTCGCCAACGACCTCCTCGAAGCGGTCCGGGTCGCCGATGATCGCATCGAGCTGCTCGTTGTAGGCCTCGAGCAGCGCAGTGTCCTCGTCACGGAAGACCGTGGCACCGGCACTGATCTGCGGCACACCGTCGATCTCAGCAACGAAGGCATCGGTGACCTCCACGCCGGCGTCCGGGTTGTCCTCGGCGATGGAGCGCAACGAGATCGCGGTCAACGCGAACGCGTCCGCGCGACCGCTAGAGACCGCCGCCATACCGTCCTGTGAGCTCTGCACGATCAGCGGGTCCGCGATGTTGAGGCTTTCGGCATAACCCTGCTCGATCGTTCCGGACTGCACCGCGAGCTTGGCATCGGAGTCGATCACGCTCTGCAGGTCGGACAGACCCATCGGGTTGCCTGCGGGCACCATCAGCCCGGTGGTGTACATCAGGGCCGGGTGGGAGAACGATGCCTGCGCGCAGCGGTCGGGCAGGATCGACATACCCGCGGAGACCGCGTCGTACTCGCCCTTGTTCAGTCCGGGAATGAGCGCGTTCCACTCGACGTACTGTCCTTCGACGTTGTCGATGCCCATTGCTGCATAGATCTCTCGGTCCAGCGCGATGGTCGCCCCCGTGAGCTCGCCGTCCTCGGTCTGCCAGCTGTAGGGGATCTCGCCGGCGAACGCGACGGTGATGCTGCCCTCTTCCTGCAGCTGCTCAAGGAGGTTGCCGTCTCCCTCGCCTTCGCTGCCACCTCCGGCCCCGCATGCGGCAAGACCGAGCGCGAGCGCGGCCGCTGTGCCCGTCAGCGCGGCGGTCCGCCTAGTTGAATTTGCCATCATGGTCCCTTCGCTTGGTAGAGGCGTCGACCGGTGCTCATGCC
>CAZMDO010000519.1:0-2133 GCA_964564445.1 uncultured Ruaniaceae bacterium
CGACCACCAGCAGGGCACGAGCAGCCATACCGCCACCATGCCACGCCCGGGCGCCGGCGGCCAGGGCCCGGGCGAGGCGCGGCAGGGTCACCGGGCGCCGTTGACCCCGACGGCCCGGCGAACCATCTCGTCCTCCTCGAGCACGTCCAGCAGCACGGTGGCGTAGTCGGCGCGGCTGAGCCGCCAGTCGCCACCGGTGGCATCGGCCTCGAAGTCCCGGTGCACGGCGCCGTCGGCCGGACCGTCACGAAGCATCGTGGCGCGCACGATGCTCCAGTCCGTGGCACTTGCCTCGAGCATGCCTTCCGCCCGAGCGAGGTCGGCGTAGGCCTCCCGGAACCGCCACCAGACCAGGTCGAGCAACCAGCGCGGACGCCGGCCCACGATGGAGCGGCTGGAGGTCATCACCAACCGGGTCACCTGCGCCTGGGCCATCACCGGCAGCAGCACCCGGAGGATCTCGCTGGAGCCGACGGCGCAGAGCACCGCGTCCTGACCGCGGACCGCTTCGGCCACCGTCGCTGGGTCGGCGGCGTCGCCCTCGACCACCCGGTGCGGGGCGGCCAGCGGCGGCAGACGGTGGGCCCGGCGCGCCAGGGCGGTGACCACATGACCGCGGGAGACGGCCTGGTCGAGGGCCAGCGACCCCGTCCGCCCAGCGGCGCCGACCAGCAGCAGCCTCATCGCGGGCCTCCGGCCTCGGTGGCGCGGGTGTTCTGGAACGCGGCCACGCGCCAGCTGCCACCGTGGTGCACGAGCAGGAAGGAGACCACGGACCGGCGGTCAGCGGTGATCGTCTCCTGGCCCGCGGGCAGCACCGCACCGGTGACCACCAGGTGTGCCACGTCCGGCCGGAGGAACCGCACCAGGGCATCGTCGGTGGTGGGCTCGGTCATCCGGGACCCGCGCAGCGGCCCGTCGAACAGGAACCGGTGCGTCTGGACGATCTCGGTGCGCCCGCGCAGCAGGTGACCGTCGAAGACGACATAGGTGGCGTCGTCGGTGAACTGCTCGCCGTAGGCGTTGGCGTCGCCGGCGTTCCAGGCGTCGGTGATCCTCGCCAGGGTGGCCAGGACCGGGGTGGTGTCGGACATGGTGCTTCCTTTTGTGATGGGTGCACCCGGTCCGGACGCCGGTAGGCTCGTGGTTGCGGTTCCGTGAGCCCTGCGGCGTCCGTCGCAGGTGCGGTTTCCGGCCTCGGGGGCGCGCGGCAACGCGCTCCCGAGGTGACCGCGACGGGTGTCGCGGAGCAGGGCGGAGGTGGTCAGCTCATGGCTGCTCCTCCAGGTCGGGCAGCAGGTCGGCTGCGGTGAGGTGCGTGGGCCAGGTGAGTCGGCCGCTCTCCAGGTCGGTGACCAGACCGGTGGTGTAGCGGTGCTCGGCGCTGAGCCGGTCGCGCTCGTACTCCGCCTCGATCAGCAGCAGCCGGGGCAGCTGCGCCGGGACGGTGGCCAGCGACCTGGTCAGGCTCTCCAGCTCGGCGGTCAGCGCCCGGTCGCGTTCGCGCAGAGCGGTCGCGGCGCGGTCCGCGGGCAGGGCACCGAGGAAGGACAGCGCAGCGACGAACAGGGTGGCGTCCCGGGCGGGGATGGCCAGCAGCCGGTGCACCCGGTCCTGCAGGGCCTCCCGCCCCGCGTCGGTGAGTGCGTACACGGTGCGCTCCGGTCGGGCGCCGTCCCGCGTCGTGGCCTGCACCTGGATCAGACCGGCCGCCAGCAGCCGGTCGACGGCGTGGTACAGGCTGCGCGGCAGCCCGGTGACGAAGTCCTTGTGCGTGGCGAGCACCAGCTGGTGCATCTCGTAGGTGTGCCGCGGCCCGGTCAGCAGCAGCGCGAGTGCGGTCAGCGCCGGCAGGTCGCGGTCGGCGCGGCGCAGGGCGGTCATCGTGGGGAGGCCGTTGATCGGGCGGACGACATGACCGTAGCCTAATGCTGCATTCAGCAATAGTGCAAGATGCAATATTCACGAGCGCTGACGCGACAGGTGAGCGGCCTCGGACCGATCACGGTGCTGTTGCGGACCGGAGCCGCCCCGCACCGGCGAGCACGGTGCCGCCATGCCGCGAACACGGCGGTGCCATGACCCGGTGCGCAGCCCGGGCGCCAACTAGCCTGGAGCCATGCCGACCGCACT
>CAZMDO010000520.1:0-2130 GCA_964564445.1 uncultured Ruaniaceae bacterium
CCGCCTCCTCGACCAGTGCCGGGTGGTCACCGAGCAGGAGCCAGCTGTCCAGCAGGAGACGCCGCGCCCGCTCGTGGTCAGCCGCACCCAGGGCGTGAACCAGCGCGCGCGGGGTGTCCTCCTTCTGCTCATACCATCGCGCCAGAGCCGCATGGGTCTGCCGGGCACCCTGCGGGTCGGTCTGGGCGTACAGGTGCACGAGCGCGTCCCGCACCGCTGGCGGGAGACGTCCGTCCGCGCCGGTCAGCCCGACGTCACCGAGGATGCGGACCGCATCCTCCAGGCCGGCACCGGGGTCGAGCAGCCGGGCGATCTCCTCGTCCAGGTCCTCGGCCACGGCCAGCGGCATCGCCTCGCGCACGGCACTGGCCAGCAGCGGGTCCCGGAGCACCACCTGCAGGTAGCTGCCGATGACCTCGGCGCTCTCGTTCTGGCCGGACGGGCCGGCGAACGTGGCCCGCACCAGTGCCGGCCAGCCACCGACGGTGGCGGTGAGCTCAGCAGCCTCGGCCCCGGAGAGCTCGGTGCCGAGCAGCTGGCCGACCTGGCGCACCTCTTCCGGAGCCAGCCTCAGGTGCGGCACGCGGAACACCAGGCCGTCGGCCTCGATCGGAGCGAGCGTCTCGATCGGACGCTCCACGCGGCTCAGCGCCATCACGTGCAGCCGGGCAATGTTCACCGCTGCTGCGACCAGGTCGTCGTCGACCGTCTGGTCGGTGAGCAGGTGTAGGTTATCGACCACCAGCACCAGCTGACCCTCGCGCTCGGCGAGCACCTGCTCGCTGCGGGCGTGGTCGGTCAGGTCGAGGTCCAGGTCGAGGTCGGCCAGCCGGTTACGCACCTGGTCCCAGAACTGCGCCGGGTCCATATCCTCGCGCACGCTCACCCACGCGAACTCGTGCTCCGGACCCAACGACCGCAACCAGGCCGCTGCGGTGGCGGTCTTGCCCCAACCGCGGGGCGCACGGAACACCGTGACCGGTGGGAGGGACGCAAAGCGGGCCGCCGGGCTGGCCGCCGGCACGAAGGCGTGCGGGATCCTCGGCAGTCCCAGCCCGTCTCCCTTGAACCGCTGCATCCCACCACCTCCCAGGGAGCACCGCTGGGGTTCAGCAGTGCTCGACGTCGGCGCCGGTCAGGTGTGGATCATGATACGTCGAACCTTCGAGAGCGCCTCGTTCCGGTTCGAGACCTCCAGCTTGCGATACACCGAGCGCATGTGCGTCTTGACCGTGTTCACCGAAAGCCCGAGCGCATGCGCGATGCCCACCGGGCCCGCGTGCTCCTCGAGGGCGTGCAGCACCTGCGCCTCCCGTACGGTGAGCGTCACCAGCGGCATCTCGTCGTCGATCTCGCTGGTCACCTCGTCCGGAAGGGCATACTCCGGCCACAGCGACAACGTCGCCTCGTCGCCGCCGGCCAGGGCGGTGAAGGCGAACTGCTGCATGAGCACCAGGCCGCGACGCTGGCCCGTCTGCCGCGCCCGGTTGATCACTGACTGGAAGGCTTCCTTGGCTCCGGCGAAGTGCCCCGAACGCAGCTGGGCCGCGGCGATGACCGCATGCGCCTCCAGCACGTACCGGCCGGAGACGGCGCTGCTGCGCAGCGCGGTGCGGGCGGCCTCGATCGCCTCCTCGTAGCGCTCCTCGGCCAGGCACAGCCTGGCGATGGCGTTCCAGGTGAAGCCGCGGCGCTCCATCGTGTCGGTCACCTCGCGAGCCACGGTGATCATGCCGCCGGCGAGCAGCACCTCCACCAGCGTGGTGGTCAGCAGCGCCTCCATCAGCGACCCGCGCCGGATGTACCGCAGGGCTGAACGCACCACGTTCGCCTGCCGGATGACGTGCTCGGTGCTCCCGGTGTGCATCACGTGCAACGACCGGATGAACACCGACAGCGCCCACAGCTCGTCCCGGTGCCGGGACTCGGTGAGCGCGGCGATCGCGGCACCCGCCTCCGGCCGGGCGGCATCCACCAGCGCGAGCGCACGGGCGGACAGGGCGACCATCGCGATCGAGTCCACCCGGCCGTCCTGCCGCACCCGCTCCAGCCACTCGGCCACGCCGGGCTCGTCGAGCCAGCGCAGCGCCTGGTCCGGTTCGCCCTGCAGCGCGTGCACCAGGGCCAGGC
>CAZMDO010000521.1:0-2128 GCA_964564445.1 uncultured Ruaniaceae bacterium
GCGGTGGTGGTGCCGCCGGTGGCTGCGGCCGCGTCGATCGGCGCCGCCAGCCTCTCGATCAGCTCGCCGAGCACGTCCGCGCAGACCTCGGCGAACACGTCCTCGAGCGAGGCGAAGTGGTTGAACACGGTGCGCCGGCTGACGTCCGCACGCTCGGCGAGCTCATCGACCGTGAACGCCGTGCCGCCGGTGGAGTCCATCAGCTCGGCAGCTGCCCGGACGATCGCCTGACGGGAGCGCTCCTTGAGCGCAGCACGACGGTCCACGGGTTCCTCGGTCACCTGATTACACTAAGTGCAACGATGCACTGAGTGCAATTGATGGTGAGGTGCCTCACTCGCACGCATCGCGAGAACTGTGCCTCACGAGTCCCTCCGCATCCCGAGTCGCTCCTGCGCATCCCGAGTTGCTCGTGCGCTCACCGAGTCGCTCGTGCGCATCCCGAGCAATCGGCACGAGGACGTGCATCTCCTCCCTGATGCCACGTTATCCACAACCCCCTCGCCCCTCCTCAACGTGGGCTGCTCGTGGATGACAGGCTCGATGCAGGTGGACGATCGAGGGAGGTGGACGAGGCGATGACGCTGACGACGGATGCCGCCGTGCCGCGCACCGGGCCGGAGATCACCGACCGGCTGGCCGCCGTGCGCAGCGAGCTCGCGGCGATCGCGCAGGCCCCGTTCGCCGCCCTCGACGAGCCCAGTGCCCGGGCGGTGGTGACCGGTATCGAACAGATCACGCGCGGTCTGGAAGGGCTCGAGGACGCAGCGGTCGGTGGCATCGAGGCTGGGAGAGCCTGGGAGCACACCGGCTACCGCTCCCTCCCTATCTGGTGGAGTGCTCAGACCCACCGGCGCACGAGCACGGCGCGCGCAGCCCAGCACCAGGCTCGAGACCTGCGTGAGCACCTGCCGTTGGCCGCTGCAGCCCTCGAGGCTGGCCGTGTCGGCGGCGAGCACATCCGTGTGCTCACCCGGTTCGTGACGAAGACGCAGGCGCAGCGCGACCGGCTGCGCGACCCGGAGGCTGGGGAGGCGTTCCTGGTTGAGCAGGCCGGCCGGTTGCCGGTGGAGATGTACACCCGCCTCGTGAAGGAGTGGGCGATCCGCGCCGACCCGGAGGCAGCGGACCGCGGCTGGCGGGACGAAGGCGCCCGCGAGGAGCTGTTCCTCTCCCGGGTACTGGACGGCGCCGATCTGCGCGGCTGGTTGGGCACCGAGAACAGCCAGGTCGTCGATGAGGCCTTCCGTGCGGTGATCGGCACCCCTGCCGCAGACGACGAGCGCACCCCGGCACAGCGCCGTGCCACGGCGCTCGTGCACGTCTGTCGGACCTACCTGGACGGCGGTGTGGCGCAGCCGGGCGCTCGCGTCCGTCCGCACCTGGCCATCACGGTCGACGCCCTCACGATGGCCGCGTTGGTGGCCGCCAGCCGCGCGGGCCAGAGCGCCGCCGTCACCGACGTCGTGATCCCGGCGGGGCTGGACGTGGGCCAGTTGCACGGGGTGGCCCCGGCGAGCCTCGCAGACGGCACACCGATCCCGCACGGGCAGCTGGCCAAGCTGCTCTGTGCCGGGGAGCTGCACCGCGTCGTGTTCGGAGCCGACGGGCAGATCCTGGACTCCGGCCGCACCCAGCGACTGTTCACCCCGGCGCAGTCCCGGGCGATCATCGCCCGCGACCGGCATTGCCAGTACCCCGGCTGCACGGCACCGCCCTGGGAGGGCGAGATCCACCACAGCATCTGGTGGTACCACCAGGGACGCACCAGCACCGACAACGGGATCCTGCTCTGCTGGCACCACCACACCTACGTGCACCAGCAGCGTCTGACCATCTCCCTGCGCGCCGGCCTGCCTGGCTCCCAGGAACCGGCACACTGGGTCTTCACCCGACCCGATGGGGAGGAGATCGGAATCCCCCCGCCGCCGGTTGCCCCGCCGCCGGTTGCCCCGCCGCCGGTTGCCCCGCCGATGCGGCCACCACGGGAGTAGCCCGCTCAGCGCCGCCCGGCCGCCAGCACCTCCGGGTTGAGGATGTTCTGGGGTGTGCGGCCATCGAGCACGTCCACCACGTTCTGCACCGTGCGGCGCTTGAGCTCGGTGTAGGACTGCTCGGTGTAGAACGC
>CAZMDO010000522.1:0-2127 GCA_964564445.1 uncultured Ruaniaceae bacterium
GCGGAGATCGGCACCGCGATGGTCAGCACCGGCAGGATCAGCCCCTCCACCGGGCCCGGGTTGATCACCGCCACCCAGCCGAGCTGGAAGGAGAACACCTGGATGAGCATGATGCCCAGCCAGAACACCGGCACCGCCACGAACAGCGACGGCACCGCGCGCAGCACGTCGCCGATCCAGGCCAGCCGGCGGTAGGAGGAGGCGAAGGCGATCCCGAAAGCGACCACCACCGCGGTGACGAAGCTGGCCAGGGCGAGCACCGCCGTCTGCGGCAGCGCATCGGCCACGAGCATCCGCACCGGGGTGCCGGACTGCACGGAGTAGCCGAAGTCGCCGGTCAGGAACGCGCCGAGGGTGGTGAAGAACTGGATGATCAGCGGCCGGTCGGCCCCGTAGGCCTCGCGCAGCTCGGCGATCTGGTCCGGGGAGAGGCCGAGCTCGGGGTTCTCGAACCGGATCAGCAGCGCGTCCCCGGGCATCGCCTGCAGCAGCAGGAACGCGGCGGTGAAGGCCAGCAGCAGCACCGCGACGGCCTGCAGCAGCCGGCGAGCGATCCGCGAGGTGAGCACCCGGCGCCACGGTGACCGGGCGCCGTCGAGAGCCGGCTGGTGCTGCGGCGCCGAGGGCGGAGTGCCCCCGACGCCCAGCAGGCCGGCCTCAGCGGTCAAGCCACACCCCGTAGAACGAGGGGCGTCCGACCGACTCCGCCGCCACACCGTGCACGTCCGGCTGGGAGCCGAACACCTGCGGCTCCTCGAACAGCGGGATCACATAGGCGTTCTCCGCCAGGTAGGTCTGCACCGCCTGGGACGCGGCGATCCGGTCCTCGTGGTCCGGCTCGGAGGCCACCGCCTCGAGCAGCTCCTCCAGCTCGGGGTCGGTGATCTCGCCCGTCTCCGGGTCGCGGTTGAGCAGCGTGTTGCGGTTCGTGGAGTAGAACTGGCTCTTGATCACGTCCATGTCCGCCCGGCCCACCATGGAGTGGTAGATCTGCACCTGATCGGCGTCGTGGATCGCCTCGGCGTAGGTACCGGCGTCGGCGCGGAGGATCTGCAGGTCCACCCCGATCTCCCGCAGCTGCTGGCTGATCTGGGTGACCACCTCGAAGGACCGCGGCTGCGGCAGCGCCTCGTTCACCACCAGGGTCAGCGGCTGACCGTCCTTGACCCGGATGCCGTCCGACCCGACCTCCCAGCCGGCCTCGTCCAGCAGCTGCTCGGCGCGGGCCGGGTCGTAGGCGTAGTACTCGCTGGTGTCGATGTAGCCGGTGGCCTCGCTGGACAGGATGGACGTGGCCAGCGGGTAGTTGTCGGTGAACAGGGTGTCGGTGATGGCCTGCCGGTCGATGCCGGCGATCAGCGCCTGGCGCACCCGCAGGTCGGAGAGGATGTCGTTGCCGATGCGCAGGCTCAGGGAGTTGTTCACGCCCCGGGTCTGCGGGGCGAACAGGTCCAGGCCAGCGCCGGCCACCCGCTCCTCGTCCTGGGCGGGCACGGACCGGGCGATGTCGGCCTGGCCGGAGAGCAGCGCGCCCACCCGGACCGATGCCTCCGGGGTCACCTGGATCTGCACCTCGTCCACGTACGCCCGGCCCTGGTGGCTGGCCGAGGCGGGCGCCCAGTCGTAGTCCTCCCGTGCGGTGAGGGTGATCGAGGCGCCGATCTCCTCGTCGCTGATCACGAAGGGTCCGGTGCCGATCACCTCGGTGGCGTTGCCGGGGCCGAAGTCCTCGAAGGCACCGTCCAGCGTGCTCGGGGCGAGGATGCCGGAGTTGATCGTGGCCGTCGCCTGCAGGAAGCCCGGTGCCGGGGCGTCGAAGTGGAACGTGACGTGCGTGTCGTCGATCACCTCGCTGGATGCGTAGTTGTTCACCGCCTCGGAGACGATCAGGGCCCGGTCATCGTCTCCGAGCCCGTACAGGTCGAAGTTCTGCGCGACGACCTCCGCGGTCAGCGGGGTGCCGTCGGAGAAGGTGACGTCGTCCCGGATGGTGAAGGTGTACTCGGTGGCGTCGGCGTTGATCTCCCAGTCGGTGGCCAGCCACGGCTCGAACTCCAGGGTCTCCGGGTTCTGGTAGACGAGCCGGTCGGTGATGTTGTTCACCAGGCCGCCGTTGGGGTAGAAGCC
>CAZMDO010000523.1:0-2127 GCA_964564445.1 uncultured Ruaniaceae bacterium
GGGATCTGGTGGACGACGGCGTGGTCGCCTTGGGTAATGTCCTCACCGGGCCTGACGTGCTTGGGGCGGTGCGGGAGTCGTTGGTCTCGTCCGCTCCCGCGGGAGTGGATGCGCTGGCTGCCGCGCTGGTGGGGGCGTTGGCGGCTGGTGAGGCGGCCGGTGGCGACTCGCGGGGGCGGCAGAGCGCGGCGGTGCTGGTGGCTGAGGTGGGTGCGGAGGTGCTGGAGTACGACCTGCGCGTGGACGACGCCGCGGACCCGGTGGCCGAGCTAGGGCGGCTGGTGGGGCTGCGGGCGCGGGTGCGGTCAGGGGTCAGCGCTCCGCGGCGGTGACGGCGCCGATCACGATCGTGGGAACGCCTGCGAGGTTGGCCCACCAGTGCGGGGTCTCGCAGCCGTAGGTGGCCGAGTCCCCGGGGCCGAGCTCTTCGCGGCGGTCGCCGTGCACGAGGAGGAGTCGGCCGGTCTCGACGGTGACGGACTCAGTGGCCAGGTGCCGGAACGGGTGCGCCTCGTTGGAGAACCCGACCGGGAGCGTGGACCGGATCACCTGCAGTCGGGTGTCACCGCGGGGGGTGAGCAGCTCGCGGACCACACGTTGCTCTTCGGGCGCGTCCGGGATCGGCAGCTGGTGCCGTTGGTCGGCGCGGATGATGGTGACGTCCTCCAGCGCCGGCTCGAGGAGCTCACCCACGGGCACGCCGAGCACGCCGGCGAGGCGGCGGAGGGTGTGCAGCGACGGGTTGCCCTGCCCGCGCTCCAGGGTAGAGACCAGCCCGAGGCTGACCTCGGCCCGGTCCGCGAACTGCTGCACCGACAGCCCCAGGCGCTTGCGCCCGGCCCGCACGGCCCGCCCCACAGCCTGCACCGCGATCTCGTCGTCGCTGAGAGTCGTCATGGGGGACATTGTGCCGTGGTGATCGACGACCGGGCGCCCGCCGGCGGTAGCCGATCGTGCGCAGTCCGGGTCGCAGGTCATCCCCGGCACATCCGACCATCGGGAAGCCGGCGACCCGTCGCAGTAGTCGAGGATCGCCGAGACGAAGGCCTCGGCACGATCTGGGAAGCCGGACTGCGTCGCGATCCAGGAGTAGAGGTCGGTGAGCTGCTGCCGCGCCTCGGGTGAGTAGACAACGCGACGTGTCACAAGGTGCGTTCCGCCATCCGCTGCGAGTGGAGCTGCGACAGATGAGAACGCAATTCAGCGGAGCTGAGCGCTCGGGATGGATCGGCTCGCAGCTCGTCATACGATGTCACGACCTCTGCGCGTAGCCAGGCCTCGATGGCCTCCTCGCGGGCAAACAGTGCGCGCAGTCCGTCCCGGACGACCTCGCTCTCGCTGGCGTAGGCGCCGGAGGTCACGCGCTCCTTCAACGCATCAGCCATCTTCGTAGGCAGGGTGATGCTGAGTTGCTTCGTCGTTCGCATGAAGGAGCCTCGCTCTCGATAGGACTCAATCGTACTCCGCCCATTCGGCGAACTGCTGCAGCGACAGCCCCGGGCGCTTGCGCTCGGCCCGCGGCCTGCGCCGCGATCTCGTCGTCGCTGAGAGTCGTCATTGGGAACAGTGTGCCGTGCGCGGCATTTCGTACGGGCCGTCGCGACTGGGCTACAGGTAAGCGGTTCAGCATGGCAGCACAAATCTCGAAGGGCTGCACGCCCGTACCGTAGGTGCAAGAATGCGTTCCATGACCAAAGACCTTGGGCCGCTTCGCCGGCAAGCGGCCTTCGACCTTCCTGGCACCCAGCGCGACCTGTTCGACGACGAAGAGGATACCGCGGATCTGGCGCTCGGCTTCATCCAGGCGGAGGAATCGGCCGGAGCTGTCAGCGGAGCTCTCTTCGGTCGAGACGTGGCCGGAGAGGAACGCACAATCCGATGGATCGAGAGCAACTCCGCAAATCGATTACTTGAAGTCCCCGCGTGCGCCCAACTAATCGAGCGAGACCTCCGATCCCCCATGCCGACGTCAGACGCGCCGGCCACAAGTATACAAATTCTTGTGGAAGTATCCGCGTTGGGGCACGTCTTGGTGATCGCTGCCACCATTGAGCGCTCACTGCGACGATTTGCGGCTCTTCACAGTTGAGGGTGTAGAGGGAGTGGGTGGGTCGTTCGTCGGATAGG
>CAZMDO010000524.1:0-2119 GCA_964564445.1 uncultured Ruaniaceae bacterium
GCGCGCTTCGTTCGGGACGAAGAGGTCGCAGGTTCAAATCCTGTCACCCCGACCATGAGGTGTGGGGGCTGCCCGAGGAACGAGGGTGGTCCCCACACCTCACTTGTGTGGCCGCAGGAGCCGGAGCGGAGCGCCCACGCAGGGCCGCACGGCGGTGCGCTCAACCCTGCGCGGACCGGCGCAGCCCGAGGATGATCGTCAGCCCCACCACCAGGTGCAGGGCTGCCAGGCTCCCGATCGCCGCGCCGCCCACACCGCCGAGCGGCCCGAGCAGCGAGAGCACTAGCACCACGCCAGCAAGCACCGTCCACACCCGGCGGGCGTGCACCGTCACCCGCTCCAACAGCGCGAGCACGAGCCAGCCGGCAACGCCGACCACCGCCGCCGCCACGGCGACCGCGACAGGGCCGATCACGGTCACGGTCGGACCGGTCTGCGCAGCGAGCCGCACACCGAGCACCGGCACCACCACCGCCCAGGTGGCCAGCCCGGCGAGCACGGTCACGCCGAGCACCGCGAGCCGGCGCCGGCCACGGCGCGTGCCCCTGTCGGCGGTCACCGCTGGGGTCGTTGATGCAGTCATGCTCATTCTCCTCTCCGGCACCGCCGACGGCGGCACATCGGCTGTTGACGAGCCCTCACCGTGCTCCTCCGGCCGGGTGGGCGGCATCGGCTGGCCGGTCATCGCGGCACGCCGTGCGGCTGGGCAGGCACCTACTTTGGTCGGTGTTCGACGCACCGGCACCGCCCGTACGCTCGGTCCGTCATGTCCACCAGCTGCCCGCCCCAGCCCCCGAAGCGCACCCGCCATCCCGGCGCCGGTGCCCTGATCCTCACCGCTGCCACGCTGCTGCTCGGCGTGCTCACCCTCGTCGGCGAGTGGCCGCACACCCCCACCGCGTGGCTGGCGGTGGACGTGGCCACCCTGGCGGTCTCGGTGGCGCTGATGCCGCTGCTGAGCCGACGCCGGGTGCTCGGTGCCGGCCTGCAGGCGGTGCTGGCCGCCGTCTCCCCCACCGGCACGCCCGGGTCGACGATCGCCACCATCCAGGTGGCCTGGCGGGAGCGGTTCACCCCCGCCGCAGCACTGGCGGCAGCCGGGGTGGCGGCGCACCTGCTGCGCTGGCTGTGGCGCCCGTTCCCGGGCCTGACCTTCCCCTGGTGGGTGGTGGTCGCCGTCGCGGTGTACGCGGCGCTGCTCGGCTGGGGCGCCCAGGCCCGCGCCCGGGAGCGCCTGATCGCCTCGCTGGCGGAGCGGGCCCGCCGCGCCGAGGCGGACCAGGACCGGCGCATCGCAGCAGCCCGTGCCGCCGAGCGCGCCCAGATCGCCCGGGAGATGCACGACGTGCTTGCCCACCGGCTGTCCCTGCTGGCCACCTATGCCGGGGCGATGGCGTACCGGCCGGACGCCCCGCTCGCCCAGCGCACCGAGGCCGCGGCGGTGATCCGCACCGGGGCGCACGAGGCGCTCCAGGAGCTGCGCGAGGTGATCACCGTGCTCCGCGAGGACCCGGCTGAGGCCGACGAGGCCACCGGCACCCGCCCGCAGCCCACGCTCGCCGACCTGCCCGACCTGGTCGCCGAGTGCACCAGAGCCGGGATGAGCATCACGGTGACGGACGAGACCACGCAGGCTCCGCCGTCGAGCATCGGACGAGCCGCGTACCGGATCGTGCAGGAGGCGTTGACGAACGCCCGCAAGCACGCCCCGGGCGCGCCGGTGGCCCTCACCCTCGCCGGCGGCCCACAGACCGGCTGGCTCACCGTGACCGCGCACAACCCCCATACCGACGGCGGAGCTCACCTGCCCAGCAGCGGCACCGGTCTCGTCGGGCTCGCCGAGCGTGCCCGCCTGGTCGGTGGGCACCTGGAGCACCGGGCCGGTCCGGAGGGCTTCGTGGTAGCGGCCCGGCTACCGTGGGGGTGATGACCACGCCTGTGCGGCTGCTGCTGGTGGACGACGACCCGTTGGTGCGGGCCGGGCTGGCGATGCTGCTCGGCGGCGACCCCGGGATCGAGGTGATCGCCCAGGCCGGCGACGGCGCCGAGGTGCCCGCGGCCGTCGACGCCCACCACCCGGACGTGGTGCTGATGGACCTGCGCATGCCCGGGGTGGACG
>CAZMDO010000525.1:0-2117 GCA_964564445.1 uncultured Ruaniaceae bacterium
GGCGACCCGGTGCCGCTGCCGCCGCCGACGGGGGAACCGTTCGGGCGGATCAGCCCGGCGGAGCTGGCCGAGCGGTTGCAGGACCGCCGCTACGGCCGGGACGACTTCGTGCTGCTGGACGTGCGCGAGCCGCGCGAGTACGCCCAGCGCTCCATCCCCGGCGCTCGGCTGGTGCCGCTGGCCCAGGCGCTCACCCAGGCCGGCCGCGCCGGGCTGGACGTCGACACCCCGGTGATCGTCTACTGCGCGGTGGGCCCGCGGGCCGAGCGCGCCGCGCGCGACCTGGTTGCTGCGGGGTTCACCGCCACCGTGCTCACCGGCGGCATCGACGCCTGGCAGAAGCTGTGAGCCCCGCACCGCGCTCGGTCGCCGGGCACCAGGCGGCGCTGGCCGCGCTCACCGGACCGCTGCCGCCGCGCACCATCCCGCTGGCCGGGGCCGGTGGCTGCGTGCTCGCCGCGGACGTGACCAGCCGCACCGCCATCCCGCTGTTCGACAACTCCGCGATGGACGGTTATGCCGTGCACGCCGCGGACCTGACCGGTGCGAGTGCGGACCACCCGGTCACCCTCCCGGTGGCCGCCGACCTGCCGGCCGGTGCCACCGAGGCGCCGCGGATCGAGCCGGGCACAGTAGCCCGGATCATGACCGGCGCCCCGCTGCCACCAGGACCAGACGCCGTCGTGCCGGTGGAGGACACCGACGCCGGCACCGACCAGGTGCGGATCACCGCCGAACCGGCGCCCGGGGCGCACATCCGCCGCGCCGGGGAGGACGTGGCCGCCGGCGACCTGGTGCTCACCGCGGGCACGGTGCTGCGCGCCCCACAGCTCGCGGCGGCCGCGGCCTGCGGGCACGGCGAGCTGCTGGTGCACCCGCGACCGAGGGTGGCGGTGATCTCCACCGGGTCCGAGCTGGTCTCCGCCGGCGAGACCCCGGCCTGGGGGCAGATCCCGGACTCCAACTCCCACCTGCTCGCCCAGGCGGTGCGGGAGGCCGGCGGCGAGGCCGTGCGCCTCGGTGCGGTGCCCGACGATGCCGCCCAGTTCCGCCAGGTGCTGGCGGAGATCGCCCCCGAGGTGGACCTGATCGTCTGCTCCGGCGGGGTGAGCGTGGGCGCCTACGACGTGGTCAAGGAGGTGCTCGCACCGCTGGAGACGATGTGGTTCGGGCCGGTGGCGATGCAGCCGGGCAAGCCGCAGGGTCTGGGCCGGCTGCCCGAGGGGCCGGTGGTGGTGGCCTTCCCGGGGAACCCGGTGAGCGTGCACGTCTCCTTCGAGGTGTACCTGCGCGGTGCGCTGGCCCGGATGGCCGGCCACGGCGACGGCGCAGCTCACCTGCAGGAGGCCGAGGTCGCCGTGGGGTGGCGCTCCCCGTCCGGACGGGAGCAGTACATCCCGGTGCTGGTGACCGAGCCGGCTGCGCCGGGTGGGCGGCCCGCGGTGCGGCCGGTGGGCCCGCGCGGGTCGGGCTCGCACCTGGTGGCCAGCCTGGCCGCCGCGCAGGCGTTGGCCCGGGTGCCGGCCGAGGTGGACCAGGTGCAGCCGGGCGACATCGTGCACCTGCTCCGCCCTGCGGCGGCGTGCCAGCCGAGCGCCCAGCACGCAGGCGGCGCGCAGGCCGCGGAGAGGAAGTAGAGCCGATGAGCGAGTTCACCCACCTGGACGAGTCCGGTCAGGCCCGGATGGTCGACGTCACCGAGAAGGTGCCCACCGTCCGGTCGGCCACGGCCACCGGCCTGGTGCGCTGCGCCCCGCACGTGGTGGCGGCGCTGCGCGAGGACACGGTGCCCAAGGGCGACGTGCTCGCGGTGGCACGGGTGGCCGGGATCGCCGGCGCGAAGCGCACCCCGGAGCTGCTGCCGCTGGCGCACGTGATCGGCGTGCACGGCATGGTGCTCGACGCCGAGATCACCGACGACGGGGTGGCGCTGCGGGCCACCGCCCGCACCGCGGACCGCACCGGGGTGGAGATGGAGGCGCTCACCGCGGTGAGCGTGGCCGCCCTGAACGTGGTGGACATGGTCAAGGGCCTGGACAAGTCGACCTCGATCGAGCGCATCCAGCTGGAGGCCAAGACCGGCGGCAAGTCCGGCGACTGGCACCGCACCCCCTGAC
>CAZMDO010000526.1:0-2116 GCA_964564445.1 uncultured Ruaniaceae bacterium
CGTGCCCGAGGTGATCGAGGACGAGATGACCGGCGACCAGGACGAGCAGCCCGAGACCCCGGCGACCGGGCAGAGCACCGCGAGCGACGCCGTCGACGAGCAGCCCGAGGCCCCGGCGACCGGGCAGAGCACCGCAAGCGACGCCGTCGACGAGCAGCCCGGCGAGCGGCAGGGCGACGAGAGCAGCGGTGACCCCCTGCCGTGAGGGTCTATCTGCTGGTGCTCGGCATCGCCGCTGCGGTCACCTACCTGGTGACCCCGCTGGCGCGGCTCGTGGCCCAGCGCGTCGGCGCGGTCACGCCGGTGCGGCAGCGGGACGTGCACCAGGTGCCCACCCCGCGGCTGGGCGGGGTGGCGATGCTCGTGGGGCTCGCCGTCGCCCTGGTGATCGCCGCCCAGATCGACTTCCTCAAGCCGGTCTTCGACGACAACCTGCCCTGGGCGATCCTCGGCTGCGGGGCTGCGATCTGCCTGCTCGGCGTGGCCGACGACATCTGGGACCTGGACTGGTTCACCAAGCTGGTCGGCCAGGTGATCGTCGCCGGTGCGATGGCCTGGCAGGGGGTGCAGCTGATCAGCTTCCCGATCTTCGGGCTGACCATCGGCTCGCCCCGGCTCTCCCTGGTGGTCACCGTGGTGGTGGTGGTGGTGGCGATCAACGCGGTCAACTGGGTGGACGGGCTGGACGGTCTCGCCGCCGGGGTGGTCGCGATCGGCGGCACCGCGTTCTTCGCCTACACCTACGTGCTCACCCGCACCAACAGCCCCGCCGACTACTCCGACCTGGCCACGGTGGTGATGGCCGCGCTGGTGGGGGTGTGCCTGGGCTTCCTGCCGCACAACTTCCACCCGGCCCGGATCTTCATGGGCGACTCCGGTGCCATGCTGCTCGGGCTGACCATCGCCGGGGCGTCGATCGTGGTCACCGGCCGGCTCGACCCCGCGCAGATCACCACCCGGGTGGCCTTCCCCGCGTTCGTGCCGTTCATCCTGCCGCTGGCGGTGCTCATCCTGCCGTTGGCGGACGTGACGATCACCATCGGGCGGCGGCTGCTGGCGGGCAAGTCCCCGTTCCACGCCGACCGCACCCACCTGCACCACAAGCTGCTCGACCGCGGGCACTCCCACCGGCGGGCCGTGGCGATCATGTACGTGTGGACCTTCGTGGTCTCCTGCAGCGCCGCCGCGCTCGTGCTCTTCCCGGTGCGCGAGGTGCTCATCGGGGCCGCGATTGGCACCGTCATCGCGATCGTCATTACCGTGGTGCCCATCCCCACCCCCCGCTTCTTCCGGCGGCGTACCGCCGACCACACCAGCTAAGGACCCCCGGCCCGTGCCCGAGAACAGCTCCGACCGCTCGGTGAGCACCGACGCCGTGCTCACCATGATCCGCACTGCCGTGCGCCGGCTCCTGCTGGTCTCCGCCGTGATCACCGTGCTGATCGCCGGGGTGGGCTACCTGGTGGCCGGGCTGCCCGGGGTGTGGGCGGCGCTGATCGGTGCCGCGCTGAGCGTGGTGTTCACCGGCACCACCGCCGGTTCCCTGTACCTGATGATCGGCCGGTCCCCGGAGCTGCTGCAGATCGTGCTGCTCGGTGGCTGGCTGGTGAAGATGGCGCTGGTGATCCTGCTGATGACCTGGTTGCAGGGTCAGGACTTCTACCACCGCGGCGTGCTGTTCGTCGCCGTGGTGGTGGTCGTGATCGCCGGTCTGGTGGTGGAGACCATCACCGTGCTCAGGGCCCGGATCCCGTACGTGGAGCCGGGGGAGAAGGGACAGTGATCTTGGCCACGGACCCTCACAGGACCGTCACGTCTGCTCCACCGATCCTGTAGGCTGAACGCGATCCAGTCCACACTTCGCATGTGTGGTCCTCATCGGTGCTACGTGGACGCAGCCGGTGGTGCAGGATCGACCGACGACACTGGGGAGTGAGCCCTGTTTACCACAGCGATCGCCGCGCCTGTTCTCGCCGACGGCGGGAGTGAAGAGGGCGGGGGATTCCACGTTCCCACGATCGAGGAGTTCTTCCCGGACGCCATCTTCGGCAGTGTGGCCGCCGACTCCTGGTTCGGCTTCGACCGGATCATCTTCGTGCGCATCGTCCTCACCGTG
>CAZMDO010000527.1:0-2113 GCA_964564445.1 uncultured Ruaniaceae bacterium
GCACGTTTGGCCCAGCAGACCGGGGCGGTATTGGCCCTTCAGACCGGGCCAAGCCCGGCGAACACTGGACCGGTGACCTGGCAGTTCGTGCTGACCTCGATCGTCGTGACCGCAGCTCCGGGCGCGGGGGCGCTGTTCACCGTTGCCGCTGGTCTGTCCCGGGGCGCGCGGGCTGGTCTGATCGCAGCAGCCGGATGCACGGTCGGGATCGTGCCGCACATGATGCTCGCCCTCTCCGGCGTGGCGGCGGTGCTGGCGGCGAGCCCGGTGGCGTTCGGGACGGTGAAGTGGCTCGGCGTCGGGTATCTGCTCTACCTGGCATGGGGCACCTGGCGACACCGGGGCGTGCTCGCACCACCGGTCGACGATGCGAACGAGCAGTCCCGGCCGACCGTGTTCCGGACCATCGGCAGCGCCGTGCTGGTGAACCTGCTGAACCCGAAGCTCACCGTGTTCTTCTTCGTGTTCCTGCCGATGTTCGTCGACCCGGACGAGCCCGGGGCACTCGGGCACATGACCGTCCTCGCCCTGGTGTTCATGGCGATCACGGTGGCGATCTTCGCCGTCTACGGTCTGTGCGCCGCCTGGCTGCGACGGTATGTGATCGGCAACCCGGTCGTCACCGGCTGGATCCACCGGATCTGCGCGGTCTCGTTCGTCGCACTGGCCGTGGTGGTGGCCGTCAGCCACCGGTAGCGGGCGGACGCGACCGGCTCAGGATCGTCCCGAGGGTCGCGATGGCGTGTTCGAGCCGCGGCGTCGGGTGCGGACCATAGCCGATGACCAGTCCGGGTGGCCCGGGCGCGAAGCGGTGCTGGGAGAGTGGCTGCACGTGGATGCCCGCGTCCCGAGCCTGGTCGGCGAGGTGGGCATCATCGACGCCGTCGGGCAACCGGACGAGGAGATGCAGTCCCGCGGCGATGCCCTCGACGGTGCACCCTGGCAGGTGCGCGGCGACGGCCGCGACGGCGCCGTCGCGGCGCCGACGATGCCGGAGCCGCAAGGATCGTAGCTGTCGTTCGAGCGTACCGGCCTCGATGAGCTCGGCGAGCACGAGCTGCGGGAGGGTCGGTGATCCCAGGTCGGTGGCCCACCGCTTGCGCACGAGATCCCGGTGCAGGTGCTGCGGTGCGATCATCCAGCCGAGACGCAGTGCCGGTGCGAGCGCCTTGGACAGGCTCGAGACGTGCGCGACCCGATCGGGCGCTCCCGCCTGGAGTGCCCGTGTCGGAGCACGGTCGTAGCGGTACTCGGCGTCGTAGTCATCCTCGATCACGAGCCCCTCGACAGCCTCCGCCCATCGGAGCAGCGCGCGGCGACGCTCGGGCGAGAGCACCACCCCGGTCGGGAACTGGTGCGCGGGCGTGACCAGCACGGCACGCTCGTCACAGTCCTCGAGGTGCTCCACCTCCAGGCCCTGGTCGTCCACGGCGATCGGGGTGAGGGTGTCCATCCAGTAGCCGAGGATGCGCCGGTTGCCGTGCGCGCTCGGATCCTCGAGGGCGCAGCTGGTCACGCCTCGGTCGCGGAGCACCTGGGCGAGCAGGCTGAGCGCACCGGTCACCCCGGCGGTGACGATCACCTCCTCCGGTGAGACGACCACGCCCCGGCTCCGGGCGAGCCATCCGGCCAGCGCCACGCGCAGGCGCGGTGCTCCCTGCGGGTCGGCATAACCGAGCTCGCGGCTGGTCGCGGCGGCGAGCACCCGGCGTTCGGCCCTCAACCACGCCGCTCGGGGGAACACGCTCAGGTCCGGCATGCCCGAGGAGATGTCCAGGAGCTCCGGCTCCGGCTCCGGTGGTACTGAGCGCCCGGGCGGGGAGACGGCGGGTGCGGCGACGACGGTGCCACCACCCCGGTTGGCGACGAGCAGGCCTTCGTCGGTGAGCCGCTGGTAGGCGCTGGCCACCGTGCCGCGGGCCATCGACAGCTCGGCCGCCAGCACGCGGGTCGCGGGCAGCCGTGCACCGACGCTGAGGGTGCCATCGGCGACCGCAGCGCGCAGCTGGTCAGCCAGCCAGACAGTGCGCTCCCGCTGAGGAGCCTGACCGGGATCGAGCTGGAGGAAGTCGGAACCACCCATCTGGCCTCCAGGCTACGTCGCTCGTGGCTC
>CAZMDO010000528.1:0-2108 GCA_964564445.1 uncultured Ruaniaceae bacterium
CGCCGCGCTGCAGCCAGGACTTGCGCGAACGCACCCGCGCGTCGGCCACCAGCCGTTCGCGCTGGGCGCGGCGCAGCTGCCACAGGGTGGCGTTGTCGATGCCGCCCTCGGTCTTGTACCAGCCGGAGCCGTCGGCGATCTCGGCGGGGGTGAAGTACTCGCGCTGCGCCTCGGCGAACATCGGGTCCGTCCAGGTGTCGGCGTGCACCCCGTTGGTGATCGAGGTGATCGGCACCTCGGCGGTGTCGAACCCGGGCCAGAGCGCGGCGAACATCCCTCGGGACACCCGCCCGTGCAGCTGGGCCACCCCGTTGGCGCGCTTGGCCAGCCGCAGGCCCATCACGGCCATGTTGAACACCGCCGGGTCGCCGCCGGTGTAGTCCTCCCGGCCCAGGGCCAGCACCTGCTCCACGCTGATCCCGGGCACCTCGTTCCCACCGCCGAAGTACTCGGCGATCAGGTCGGCACCGAACCGGTCGATGCCGGCGGGCACCGGGGTGTGCGTGGTGAACACGGTGCCGGCGCGCACCGCCTCGCGGGCGGCGTCGAAGTTGAGCTCGGTACCGGCGAGCAGCTCCCGGATCCGCTCCACGCCGAGGAACCCGGCGTGCCCCTCGTTGCAGTGGTACACCTCGGGCTCAGGCGCCCCGGTGAGGCGGGAGTGCAGCCGCAGCGCCTTCACCCCGCCCATGCCGAGCAGCAGCTCCTGGTTCAACCGGTGCTCGCTGGTGCCGCCGTAGAGCCGGTCGGTCACGTGCCGGGCCAGGTCGTCGTTCTCCGGCACGTTCGAGTCCAGCAGCAGCAGCGGCACCCGACCCACGTCCGCCCGCCAGACCTGCGCGTGCAGCATCCGCCCGCCCGGCAGCGGCAGGGAGATCCGCGCCGGGGTGCCGTCGCTCTCCCGCAGCAGCGACAGCGGCAGGCTGTCCGGGTCGAGCACCGGGTAGGTCTCCGCCTGCCAGCCGTCCCGGGTCAGTGACTGGCGGAAGTAACCGGCACCGTAGAGCAGGCCGACGCCCACGATCGGGGCGCCCAGGTCGGAGGCGGCCTTCAGGTGGTCACCGGCGAGGATGCCCAGCCCACCGGAGTACTGCGGCAGCGCACCGGTGATGCCGAACTCGGCGGAGAAGTAGGCGATCGCCGCGGGAAGGGCCGCCTCACCGGCCGATTCCCGACGGCGTTGCTCACCCTGGTACCAGCGCTCGTCGGTGAGGTAGGTGCTCAGGTCTGCGGCGAGATCGCGCACCCGGGCCACGAACGCCTCGTCGCCGGCGAGCTCACCCAGCCGCTCCGGGGAGAGCGAACCGAGCAGGCGCACCGGGTCGCCGTGCACCTCCTCCCAGAGCTTGGCGTCGATACCGGCGAACAGCTCCCGGGTGGGGGTGTGCCAGGACCAGCGCAGGTTCAGCGCCAGGTCGTCCAGCACTGCCAGCGGCTCGGGCAGGACGGTGCGCACGGTGAATCGTCGAATCGCTCTCACGCGCCGAGCATAGGCCACCGTGCCGAGCCCGTTGCACACCCCGGCCAGGTGCCGGTGAGACGCTCACCACCAGCCCAACAGGCCATCGAGATGTACTCCGCGGCCACGATCGGTAGGTTCGACCTGTGACTACTCCCAGCCCCACCCCCGCAGCCCCGATCGGCCGGATCCCGGTGCTCGACGTCGGCCCGTCCGCGGAGAACGGCCGCTGGCCCACCAAGGCCGTGGTCGGTGAGGCGGTGCCCGTCCGGGCGACCGTGTTCCGGGAGGGGCACGACGCCGTGGCGGCCACCGCCGTGCTGGTCGCCCCGGACGGCACCGACCACTCCTGGGCGGCGATGGTGGACGTGGCCCCCGGCCTGGACCGGTACGAGGCGCACCTGGTGCCGGACGCCGAAGGGCTGTGGGGCTACCGGGTGGAGGGCTGGTCGGACCCGTACGGCACCTGGCGCCACGATGCGGTGCTGAAGGTGCACGCCGACGTGGACACCGAGCTGATGCTCACCGAGGGCGGCCTGCTGCTGCAGCGTGCCGCGGCCGAGCTGGAGCTGAGCGAGGCCCAGGCGCAGGTGCTGCAGGATGCGATCACCGGTCTGGCCGACACCAGCCGCCCGGCGCCGGCCCGGCT
>CAZMDO010000529.1:0-2105 GCA_964564445.1 uncultured Ruaniaceae bacterium
ACCGGGGTGAGCACGTTCGGGGTCTTGATGTTCAGGCTGGCCCGGTACTCCTCGGCCACCCGCAGCTCCTCGTTGCCGTTCACCCATCCTCGGGAGGAGAGCTGGCGCAGCCCGGCGGCGGAGATGTTCCGCCGGATGTCCTCGATCAGGTTCAGCCCGTAGTACTTGCGGTCCTCGGTGGCGTAGGCGATGCCGGCCTCGATCGCGTCGGAGACCGTTGCCGTGGACACCTCCCGGCCATGCATGTACACCCGGCCGGTGATGTCCCGGCCGTAGGAGCGGCCGAACAGGCTCATCGCGAACTCGGTGCGCCCGGCACCCATCAGACCGGCGATGCCGACCACCTCCCCGGCGCGTACGTTCACGCTGACCGAGTCGACCACCAGGCGACCGGCCTGGGTGGGGTGGTAGGCCGTCCAGTCCTCCACCCGGAGGACCTCCTCGCCGATCTGCGGGGTGCGCTCGGGGAACCGGTGGGACAGGTCCCGCCCGACCATGCCGCGGATGATCCGGTCCTGGGTGGCGGACGGGTCGGTCATGTCGATGGTCTCGATCGTCTGCCCGTCCCGGATGATCGTGGTCCGGTCGGCGATGTCGGCGATCTCGCCGAGCTTGTGGGAGATGATGATCGAGGTGATGCCGCGACCCTGCAGCTCGCGGATCAGCCCGAGCAGGTGCTCGGAGTCGTTGTCGTTCAGCGCAGCGGTCGGCTCGTCGAGGATGAGCAGCCGCACGTCCTTGGAGAGCGCCTTCGCGATCTCGATGAGCTGCTGCTTGCCGACGCCCAGCTGGTTGATCGGGGTCACCGGGTTCTCGTGCAACCCCACCTGGGCGAGCAGGTCGGCGGCCTCGGAATTGGCCCGGTTCCAGTCGATCAAGCGCCCGGTGCCGCGACGCTCGTTGCCGAGGAAGATGTTCTCCGCCACGCTCAGGTGCGGGATGAGCGCGAGCTCCTGGTGGATGATGACGATGCCCTCGGCCTCGCTGTCGTTGATCGAGCCGAACGACATCGGCCGGCCGTCGAAGACGATCTCGCCGTCGTAGCTGCCGTGGGCGTAGACGCCGGAGAGCACCTTCATCAGGGTGGACTTGCCTGCGCCGTTCTCACCGCAGATGGCATGGATCTCCCCGGGCTGGACGCTCAGGTCCACGTTCTGCAGCGCCTTGACCCCGGGGAAGGTCTTGGTGATGTTGCGCATCTCGAGGATGGGCTCACTCATGGGTCCTCCGTGGATCGGGCGAGGGGGTGCGCAGGCGGCGCACCCCCTCGCGAGCAGGTGCTACTCGGCGACGCCGGAGGCCACCTCGTCAGCGGTCCAGTAGCCGGAGTCCACCAGCAGCTCCTGGATGTTGTCCGCGTACACGGTGTCGATCTCCAGCAGGTAGGAGGGCACCACCTTGACACCGTTGTCGTACGTCTCGGTGTCGTTCGCCTCGGGCTCCTCCCCGGAGAGGAACGCCTGCGCGGTCGTCACGGCCTGGTCGGCCAGCTTGCGGGTGTCCTTGAAGATCGTGGAGAACTGCACGCCCTGGTCGATCAGGTGCACCGAGGCGATCTCGGCGTCCTGCCCGGAGATGATCGGCAGACCCTCGTCGATCGTCGGACCCATGCCGTCGTTCTGCAGCGCGGTGATGATGCCGCGGGAGATGCCGTCGAACGGGGAGAGCACGGCGTCCAGCTCGGTGCCGTCGGAGTAGGCGGAGGTGAGCAGGTTCTCCATCCGCTCCTGGGCGGTCTCCTGGGACCAGCGCAGGATCGCGGCCTGCTCGATGTCCATCTGCCCGGAGGGCACGTTCAGGGTGCCGTCGTCGAAGTACGGCTTCAGCGTGTCCATCGCGCCCTGCCAGAAGAAGTGCGCGTTGTTGTCGTCCAGGGAGCCGGCGAACAGCTCGATGTTGAACGGACCCTCCGGAGCGTCGGCCGCCGGCTCACCCTCCCGGTCGACCAGGCCCAGGCCGTAGAGCACCGAGGTGGCCTGCGCGACCCCGACCTGGTAGTTGTCGAACGTCACGTAGAAGTCGACGTGCTCGCTGTCCCGGATCAGCCGGTCGTAGGCGATCACCGGGATGTCCGCTGCGGCAGCGGCGTCCAGCTGGCTGGACAG
>CAZMDO010000530.1:0-2100 GCA_964564445.1 uncultured Ruaniaceae bacterium
GGCGGGCGGGGCGTGCGGGTTCGACGGACAGGTGCGGCCGCGGGGATGTGCGGGTGCGGCGGGTGGGTGCGGTCGGCGGTGCGGGCGGCGAGCCGGGGCTGTACGGGTGTCTGAGTACCGAATGGACGGTGGAGTACCGGACGTTCGGTACTCAGGCGTCGAATCGGTACTCAGGCAGGTGTCTGGCGATGGGGGTGGGTGCCGGGTGCCGCGCCGGGAGCGGAAGCGGGGGCCAGCGGGTCAGCAGGCGACGCGCGACGTGACGGACGGCCCGGCCACGGGAGCGCAGATGCGGGTATCAAGTCCCTTCTAGGCCGCAGATGCGTCTGTATGCTTGGGATCATGTCGCAGTATCGGATCAGTGAGGCCGCGGAGCTGCTCGGTGTCAGCCCGGACACGGTGCGCCGCCAGGTGGACTCCGGTGCGCTCGCCGCCGACCACGACGAGGCCGGCCGCCTCGTGATCCCCGGCGCCGACCTCGCCCGATGGGCCCAGGAGCGCGCCGCATCCCCGCACGGCGGCGCCGGCACCAGCGCGCGGAACCGCTTCACCGGTCTGGTCACCGCGATCACCGCCGACACCGTGATGGCGCAGGTGGACCTGCAGTGCGGGCCCTACCGGGTGGTCTCGCTGATGTCCGCCGAGGCCGTCCGCGACCTCGGGCTCGAGGTGGGCGCCCGCGCCAGCGCAGTGGTCAAGGCGACCACAGTGATCGTGGAGGCAGGATGAGTCCCCGCCGCGCCCCGCGCCCGTCCGCCCTCCTCGCCGCGGGCGCTGCCCTGGCCCTCACCGCCGCGTGCGGTGCCGGTGCGGGCGCCGACCCGGCCCCCACCGCCACCACGTCCAGCACCGCCGCCGAGACCGACCAGACCCTCACCGTCTTCGCCGCCGCCTCCCTCGCCGAGCCGATGGACGACCTGCTGGCGATGTTCGCCGAGGACCACCCCGAGGTCACCATCCAGCCCGCGGTCTACGACGGGTCCTCCACCCTGGTCACCCAGCTCTCCGAGGGCGCCCGCGCCGATGTGCTGGCCACAGCGAACACCGCCACCATGGCCGACCTGGTCGCCGCCTTCCCCGACCAGCACCTCGAGCCGACCCTGTTCGCCACGAACACGCTGGTGATCGCCGTCCCGACGGGCAACCCGCTGGGCATCACCGGCCTCGCCGACCTCGAGGACGCCACCTTCGTCACCTGCGCCCCGGAGGTGCCCTGCGGCGCCGCCGCCACCGAGCTGTTCGACCTGGCCGGGTTCGAGGGCCAGCCGGTCAGCCTGGAGCAGAACGTCACCGCTGCCGCCGAGCGGGTCGCCGCCGGGCAGGTGGACGCCGCCCTGGTGTACGCCACCGACGTGGCCTCCCGCGCCGACGAGCTCGAGGCCGTGGTGCCCGACGCCGCCGCCCAGGTGGTCAACTCCTACCCGATCGTCGCGCTGGAGGGTTCCGAGCTCGGCCAGGAGCTGGTGGACCTGGTGCTCTCCGAGGACGGTATGCACGTGCTGGTCGGCTACGGCTTCGGCCTGCCGGAGGCGGGCTGAGGCGATGTCCGCTCCAGCGCGCGCCGCGAGTCCCGGGACGTCACCATGACCACCGGGGTGCGCACCAGCGAACCGTCGACGGCGGAGCTCACCCGCCCCGGTCGGCGCGCCCGGGTCCGGGGTCGCCTGCCGGTGTGGGTGCTGGTGCTCGCCGGGGTGGCCGTCGCCACCCTGGTGCTGCCGCTGGTCGCCCTGTTCCCGCGGGTGGAGTGGTCCACCTTCCCGGCGGCGATCACCTCCCCGGAGGCGCTGTTCGCCCTCGGCCTGTCCCTGCGCACCGGCGCGGTGGCGGTGGGCTGCTGCCTGCTGCTCGGGGTGCCGCTGGCGCTGGTGCTCTCCCGGGCGCCGGCCGGGCTGGCCGCGGTGCTGCGCACCCTGGTCACGCTGCCGCTGGTGCTGCCCCCGCTGGTGGGCGGGATGGCGCTGCTGTACCTGTTCGGCCGGAACGGCTGGCTCGGCCAGGCGCTGGAGGTGGTGGGCATCAGCGTGCCGTTCACCCAGGCCGCAGTGGTGCTGGCGCAGACGTTCGTGGCGATGCCGTTCCTGGTGCTCTCCCTGGAGG
>CAZMDO010000531.1:0-2096 GCA_964564445.1 uncultured Ruaniaceae bacterium
GCTCGATGTCCATCCGGTCCAGGTACTGCGCGCGCATCACCCGGTCCTCGACCACGCCGGTCAGCTGCAGCATCCGGTCGGCCAGCGTGGACTTGCCGTGGTCGATGTGGGCGATGATGCAGAAGTTGCGCAGCAGCTCGGGCGCGGTGGCGCTCGGTGCGATGGCGGCACTGGCGGCCGGCGTCACGATGGGCACGGGCGTACTTACCTCGGGGGTCGGTGGTCGGGACGGGTCTGCCCCCTATCGTCCCATGCCTGCCGGGTGCTGCCCCGCTCAGGACCCCCACTCGGTGGGCGGGCCGAGGGCCAGCAGCACGCTGACCACCACGGCCACCGCCACCACCATGCCCACGGCGAGCAGCACCGGGTGGGCCAGGACGATGCGCAGCAGGCGGTTCACCCAGGTGCCGTCCCGCGGGTCGTCGGTCCGCTCCCGGCGCCAGGGGCCCTCGAGCATCCCGCGCCGTTCCAGGCTGTGGTCGAACGGGATGGTGGCGTAGGGGACCACGGCGGTGGCGACCGCACCGAGGACCTGCACCGGTCGCCAGCGCTGGTTCACCCCGACCAGTCCGGCAGTGAGCGCGTAGGAGACGAACACGATCCCGTGGGCGGTGCCGCCGATCCGCACCGGCCAGTCGCCGAGCTGGAGCAGGTACTTGCCGACCATGCCCAGGATCAGCATCGTCCAGGTGACGGTCTCGGCGATCGCGAGGGTGCGGTAGAGGCGGCGCGGGGTGAGCGGTTCGGTGCGGGTCTGGGTGGGGGTCACGGTGTCCATCCTCGCAACCGAGGCGGCCTCGCGGCATCAACCGAAAGTTGGGTCCGGTTGGGTCCGGCCGTGCTCGGGCGCGGCACCCGCTGCCGCTCAGCCGGGCCGCCGGGCCGCCCGACGGCCGCGGGCCAGCTCGGTGCCGAGCGCGTCCAGGTGCCGCTCCCAACCGGTGCGCAGCTGGTCGAGGAACGCATCCGCCTCGTGCAGCCCGCCGGCGTCCAGGGCGTAGAGGCGGCGGGTGCCCTCGGCGCGCACGGTCGCGAACCCGTTCTCCCGCAGCACCCGCAGGTGCTGGCTCACCGCGCTCTGACCGATGCCGAACTCGGCGCCGACCACCTCGGCCACCGCCCCGGCCGGGTGCTCCCCGGTGGCCAGCAGGGTCAGGATGCGCCGGCGCACCGGGTCACCGAGCACATCGAAGGCGTGCATCAGGACTCCGCGGCCGGATCCTGCGCACCGGTGGGTGGCGGGGTGGTGTAGAAGGCGGCGGTGGCGGCGCTGCGTTCCCGCGCCAGCTGCGGGTCGCCCCCGCCGGCCACGTCCGCCTCGGCCCAGGAGTCGGCGCAGGTGTGCACGAACGCCGTGCCCTCGGCGGACAGCGGCCAGAGCTCTTCGACCTGGGGGTCGGGGCTGCCGCCGTGCAGGTAGGTCTCCAGCCCGCGCACCCAGGCCAGGTCCCAGCCGATACCCACGGCGGCGGGCCCGAACTGGCGCCAGTGGTCGTTGTCGACGTCCACGGTGTGGGTCAGGGTGACCGTGGTGTGCTCGGGGCCCTCGGCGGTCAGCTCCACGGCGACCCAGCTGACGAAGCCCATCAGCTCCCAGGTCAGGGCGAAGGAGCGCGGCGGGTCGCAGTCGGTCACCGTGCCGCCGGCGTTGCCCTCCAGCTGGTAGGTGCCGCCCAGGCGCAGGTCACCGGAGACCGGCAGGAACCACCGGGGCAGGCGTTCGGGGTTGGTGAAGGCGTCCCAGACGTCGGCCGGCTCCCCGGGGTAGGTGCGGCGCACCTCGACGGCGGCGACGTCCCTGCCGTCCCGGGTGGTGTAGCGGACGGTGTGCTGTGGGGTCCGTGCTGTGCTCATCCACCAATGCTTCACCTTCAGCTAATATTAGTCAAGAGTGAATCATGGTTCTCGCCCGCTCCGCAGCAGGGCCGGACGTGCGCGTTCGCGGTGCTGCACCCGGTCCGGGTCGCGACGGCGGGCGTTCGCGGTGAGAGGACGGAGGGCGCTGCCGCCCGGCGGATCAGGCATCATCGAGGCATGAGCGCGTTACCGGAGTCGATCGGACAGCTCGCCCGCGGGCTCAGCCGGCTGTTCCGGCT
>CAZMDO010000532.1:0-2090 GCA_964564445.1 uncultured Ruaniaceae bacterium
AGCGGCAAGCGGAGCTGGTGCCGTGGGCTGGTGCCGTGTGTGCTCAGGTCGCGGCAGGCTGGGGTGCCCGGGTGGCCGGCGGGGGTGCCCGGGCGGACTGGCTAGATGATTGATTCCAAGGGGTCGGTGCGGCGTGGGGGCTGTTAACCGTCGGCGAGGGTGTCCAGAATCGGCGTTGCTAACCCATTCGCCGAACGTGGAGGTTCGTCGTGGACACCGATCTGGACACCCTTGCTACTGCACTGTACGTCAGGACCGATGACTTGTTGAAGGCCCATCCCGAGCAGGTGCCCGAGCGCCCGAGGATCGGTTTCGGCTGCCAGATCAGCGATGCCGAGTTGGTGACTTTGTCGGTGATGCAGGCACTGACCGGGCACACCAACGAGCGAGGCTGGTTGCGCCATGCCCGCCGACATCTTCAGGGGCTGTTTCCCTACCTGCCCGCCCAGTCCGGCTACAACAAGCGACTACGGGCCCTGGCCGGGGTGTTCACGTGGCTGATCCGGACCCTGGGGCAACAGACCTCTGTCTGGGCCGATGATCTCCTGCTGGTCGATTCCACCCCCATCGAGTGCGCCCGATCGAAGGAGAGCGTCAAGCGTTCGGACCTGGCTGGCTGGGCCCAGTACGGTTACTGCGCCTCCCACTCCCGGTACTTCTGGGGCCTGCGTCTACACCTGATCGCCACCAGTCACGGTCTACCGATCGCTTTCGCGATCACCGGCGCCAAGACCGACGAGCGCTCCGTGGTCAGCGACCTGCTCCAGACCGACCCGGGCCTGGGTCAACGCCCAGGGATGATCCTGATCGGGGACAAGAACTACTACGGCCACCAGTTCGAGGCCGAGCTCGCCAGCGCCGGCATCGAACTGCTGCGCCCGGCGCGCAAGGGAGAACAACCCCGTCCAGGAGCACGCTTCTTCAAGCCACTACGTCAGACCATCGAGTCCATCTTCGACACCTTCAAAGGCCAGCTCGATCTCGAACACCACGGCGGACGCACCCCCGGCGGCGTACTCATCCGGATCCTGCAACGCATCCTGGCCCTGACCGCCGTCATCTGGCACAACGACCACACCGGCCAAGCCATACGCAGATCACTGACCGCCTACGACCACTGATACCCCCTTGGAATCAATCATCTAGGTGCCCGGCCGGACTGGCTAGGTGCCCGGGCTGACCAGCCCGGTCTCGTAGGCGGTGACCACGGCCTGCACCCGGTCCCGGGCGCCGAGCTTGGCCAGCACCCGGCCCACGTGCGTCTTCACCGTGGCCTCGGCGACGAACAGGTCGGCAGCGATCTCGGAGTTGGTGCGCCCCCGGGCCATCAGCACCAGCACCTCGCGCTCGCGGTCGGTGAGCGCGTCCAGCACAGCCGCCGGCGCCTTCTGCTCGTCCGGCAGCACCGTGGCCAGGTGCTCGATCAGCCGACGGGTGCTGGAAGGAGCGATCACCGCGTCCCCGCTGTGCACGGTCCGGATCGCACCGAGCATCTCCTCCGGCGGGGCGTCCTTGAGCAGGAACCCGCTGGCACCAGCCTTGATCGCCCGCAGCACGTACTCGTCCAGGTCGAAGGTGGTGAGGATGACGACCTTCGGCGTCTCGCCCACCTGTCGGGTGGCCGGGTCGGTGAGCTGGGCAGTGGCGGCCAGGCCGTCCATCGTGGGCATCCGCACGTCCATCAGCACCACGTCCACCGGGTGGGAGGTGAGCAGCCGCAGCGCCTGGGCGCCGTCGCCGGCCTCCAGCACCACCTCCATATCCGGCTGGGAGTTGATCACCAGCGCGAACCCGGCCCGGACCAGCTGTTGGTCGTCCACGAGGGCGACCCGGATCGGAGCGGTGGGTGCTGACGGGTCGAGGGTCATGGTCGCTGCTGGTCCTCGTGCTCGGAGCGGATGGGTGGCGGCGCAGGCTCAGTCTGCCACCCGGAGGCGGGAGGTCCAGCGGAAGGCGACGTGCTGGGTGAGGGGAGTGGCGCCCTCGGTGGGTGTGCCGGTGCGGCACGCGACGTGCTGGGTGAGGGGAGTGGCGCCGTCGGTGGGTGTGCCGGTGCGGCACGCGACGTGCTGGGTGAGGGGAGTGGCGCC
>CAZMDO010000533.1:0-2088 GCA_964564445.1 uncultured Ruaniaceae bacterium
AGCAGCACGGTCTCGGCCTGGTCGTCCAGGGTGTGGCCGAGCACGACGGCGCAGGCTCGCTCACGCTCTCGGGTCGCCTCGAGCGCGGTGTACCGCAGGGCGCGCGCCCGGGCCTCGGGGCCGCCCTGCTCGGGCGGGGCCGGGGTGGCGGGAGTGGGCGGGTTGGCGGGCGTGGCGGGAGGGGCCAGCGTGGCGGGAGGGGGCGGCGCGGCGTGGGCGACCGGCGGGACGGGCGCGACCTCGTCGGCGCGCACGGTCAGGCTGGGTGCCAGGCCGAGCGCGGTGCACGCCGCTGCGGCCCGCTCGGCGACCGCAGCGCTACCGGGCTGCAGCCCGTGGTCGACCACCACGGCCCCGGCACGCAGGCCAAGCCGGGGCGCCACGAAACCCGCGGCGGCGGCCAGCGCGAGGGAGTCGGCACCGCCGGAGCAGGCGATCAGGACCAGGTCGCCGGGGGCTGCTTCGCCGGACTCGAGCCGTTCGGTCAGGAAGGTGCGCAGCGCGTGCCGGACCCGCGCCACCGACGCCGGCGGGCCGGCCATCAGCCGTGCACGCGCCGCACCCACGCGTCGGGGGCGGCGAGCTCGGCGGGCCGGGGCAGGTGCTCCGCGGCGGCCCAGACCGCGTTGAAACCCTCGTGCCCGACCTGTGCCACCACACCGCGGACGAACGTCGCACCGTTGCGGTACTGCGCGAGCTTGGCGTCCAGACCGAGCAGCCTGCGCAGCACCACGTCCATCGGGGAGGTGCCCGCGCGGCGGCGTTCGAACGCGCGGCGGATCTTGCGGACCGTGGGCACCACCCGGGGGCCCACCTCGTCCATCACCACGTCCGCATGCCCCTCCAGCAGGGACATCGTGGCCATCGCCTCGTCCATCAGGTCGCGCTCCGGGCCGCTGAGCACCGCATCCAGCACCGAGGGGCTGGCGCCCTGCGACTGCTCCCCGCGCAGCACCCGCGGCAGGGTCCGCACCAGCTGCTGCATCCGTTCGGCGCCGTCGCCGGTGGCGGTGAGGGCGCGCATCAGCTCCCGCATCCGGGTGCGCATGTGCGCGGCGAGCCAGGGAGCGGCGGCGAACTGCAGCGCGTGGGTCTGCTCGTGCAGGCAGACCCAGAGGCCGAAGTCCTGGCGGCGCAGGCCGAGCTCGCGCTGGATGGTCAGGATCGTGGGTGCCACCAGCACCAGGCGGCCGGTGCCGTCGGCGGTGGTGGTGTACGGGTCGTACTGGCCGAGCACCCGGGTGGACAGCAGGGCCAGCACCGCACCGAGCTCCACACCGGTGGCCTGGGCACCCCAGGGCAGCGTGGGCGCCGGCAGCACGTCCCCGATCAGCGAGCGCAGCATGGTCAGGTTGGCCTCGGCCCAGCGGGGCCGGTCGAGCACGTAGACCGGACCGGCACCGGCCTGCAGGGCGGCCTCGAGCAGCCCGGTGACCGCGCCGACGTGGGCGGGTGCGGCGTGCGCGCTCTGCCGCAGCTCGGCCACGTACTCGGTGGCCTCGCCGGTGGGCACGGCCGGACCGGGCCGGGTGAGCTGACGAGCGCGACGGACGGCCAGGTCCCAGTCCACGGCCGCACGCTGCGGCGGGGCCTCGGCGGCGGGTGCTTCTCCGGGCTCGGTTGCCATTGCTCCACCTTACGGACTCAGCACGGCCGCGGCCCAACCGGCAGCTGCAGCCTCGCCGGGCATTAAGACCCGCAGACCGCCGGCCCACCACCATCGGGTGGCGGGCCGGCGGTCCGACGATCAGCCGTGCGTGCGCCGGCGGACCATCAGCACGGTCATCACACCGGCGATCAGCAGGCTGGCCGCCACGGCCAGCACGCCGGCCGGGTTCGCACCGGTGTCGGGGAGGTCGCCCTCCTGGGCACCGGTGTCCTCACCGTCCTGCTGTTCTGTGGTCGTCCCGGTCCCGTCCTCAGTCGTCGGGTCCTCGGTCGTCGGCTCCTCGGTCGGGTCCTCGGTCGTCGGGTCCTCCGTGGGCTCCTCAGTCGTCGGGTCCTCGGTCGGCTCCTCAGTCGTCGGATCCTCGGTCGGCTCCTCAGTCGTCGGATCCTCCGTGGGCTCCTCAGTCGTCGGATCCTCCG
>CAZMDO010000534.1:0-2084 GCA_964564445.1 uncultured Ruaniaceae bacterium
GCCCGGGCGGTGCGAGCGGCTGGGGCGGTGACCGCGGTGGAGCTGCGTCGGTTCCTGCGGGACCGGTCGAACATCTTCTTCACCTTCATCTTCCCGTTCCTGCTGGTGGTGGTGATCGGGGCGCAGTTCGGGGGTGGCGCGGGCAGCGGGCGGGTGGTCCTCACCGACGACTCCTCCGTGCTCGGACAGCAGCTGGTGGCGCAGCTGGAGGCCCGGGACGTGGACGTACAGGTCGAACCGGCCGACCAGACGCGGGAGACGCTCGCCCGTGGCCGGGCCGACGCCGGGGTGCTCGTCGGCAGCGACGATGCGGCGGCGTTCGAGGCGGGCGAACCGGTGCGGCTCGACCTGGTGCTCGCCTCGACCAGCGGTTCTGCTGCAGTGGCGCAGCTGGTCCGGTCCGCGGTGGCCGAGCTGGACCGGGAGCAGGCCGGGGTGGCGGCGCTGGAGCAGGCGGGCGTGGACTCCGGTGCGGCACGGGCGGCCTGGCAGGACGCCGAGGACCAGGTGCCGGCGGCGGACGTGCAGGTGGTGGACACCGACGAGGTCAGCCAGGCGTTCGCCGGGGTCACCGGGTTCGACGTGGGTGCCTCCTCGCAGGTGCTGCTGTTCGTCTTCCTCACCGCGCTGGCCGGGTCGGCCACACTGATCGACGCCCGCCGGCACCGGGTGATCGCTCGTACCCTCGCCGCTCCGGTGGGTACGGGTGCGGTCGTGGCGGGGCAGGCGCTCGGCCGCTGGGTGATCGCCTTCTTCCAGGGCGTCTACGTGATGGCCGGTACGTCGTTGCTGTTCGGGGTGCAGTGGGGGAACGTGGCGCTGTGCCTGCTGGTGGTCGCGGTCTTCTCCACCGTGGCGGCCGGGGCGGCGATGGCGATCGGGTCGTTGCTGGACAACGAGGGGGCGGCGTCCGGGCTCGGGGTGGGTCTGGCACTGGTGCTGGCCGCCCTCGGTGGCTGCATGGTGCCGCAGGAGCTGTTCCCGGCGTCGCTGACGTTCGTCGCCTCGCTCACCCCGCACGGGTGGGCGTACCGGGCGTTCGCCGAGATCCAGCGGCACCATGGCGGGCTGGCGGACATCGCCGGCCCGCTCCTCGTGCTCGTGGGATTTGCGGTGGTGGTGCTGCTGCTCGGTAGCGTGCTGCTGCGGCGGAGCATCGCGCGGGCGCTGTAGCGGCTACTCCAGCTCGGTGGCTGCGGCGGCGCGCTCCTCGTCCTCGATGGCGGCGATCTTGTTGAACCGGCTGACGAACTCCGGGTCGGTCTCCCCCCGGAACGTGGCACCGAGGAAGGCGTCCACGATGCTCTTCGCCATGTCCGGCCCCACCACGAACGAACCGAACGCGATGATCTGCGAGCCGTTGTTCTCCCGGGTGTGCTTGGCGGTGAACGGCTCCGAGCACACGGCGGCCCGGATGCCGCGGACCTTGTTGGCCGAGATGGAGATGCCGATCCCGGTGCCGCAGATCAGCACGCCGCGCTCCACGTCCTCGTCCCGGATCGCGTGGGCCACCTTGCGGGCATAGGTCGCCGAGTACTCCGGGTCCTCGCCGCTGGAGCCGGTGTAGCCGTAGTCGACGACGTCGTGACCCTGCTCGCGCAGATAGTTGATCACCACGCCCTTGAGCTCGCTGCCGGACGCATCGCTGCCGATACCGATTCTCATAGCGCCCATGATACGTGGGCTCTATTCATCGGCCCTCGGAGTTGCCATGCTTTCCACTGGGTGGTGCGGTGTCGTATTCGACTGGGGAGTGGCGCCTCGCTGTCCGCGGAGTGTCGGGGGCACTCGCCGCTGGGCGGAGTGCGTGCGTGCTCGGCTGGGCGGAGTGGGTGCGTGCGCCGCTGGGCGGAGTGCGTGCGTGCGCCGCTGGGCGGAGTGCGTGCGTGCGCCGCTGGGCGGAGTGGGTGCGTGCGCCGCTGGGTGCTGCAGCACCACCGGCCGGGCTCCCACGGAGCGGTCCGCGGTGACCCTGCGCAGTGCAGGGTCGCCTGCTGCCGCCCCGCACGACGACGTGTGCACACGGTGATGCCCCGTTATCCACAACCCCCCTTTGGTGGGTGGTTCCTGGTGTGCTGTTGCGG
>CAZMDO010000535.1:0-2084 GCA_964564445.1 uncultured Ruaniaceae bacterium
GAGGTTGCTCACGCGGGCGCGGTCACCAGCCGCGCTCGGCGAGCCGGTGCGGGACCGGGATGTCGTCGACGTTGATGCCGACCATCGCCTCGCCCAGCCCGCGGGAGGCCTTGGCGATCTCGTCCGGGTCGTCGTAGAAGGTGGTGGCGCGCACGATCGCGGCGGCCCGTTCTGCCGGGTTGCCGGACTTGAAGATGCCCGAGCCGACGAACACGCCCTCCGCGCCGAGCTGCATCATCATCGCCGCGTCCGCGGGGGTGGCGATACCGCCGGCGGTGAACAGCACCACCGGCAGCCGGCCCGCCCGGGCCACCTCGGCGACCAGCGGGTACGGCGCCTGCAGCTCCTTGGCGGCCACGTACAGCTCGTCCGCGGGCAGCGAGGACAGCCGGGCGATCTCGGCGCGGATGGAGCGCATGTGGGTGGTGGCGTTGGACACGTCCCCGGTGCCGGCCTCCCCCTTGGAGCGGATCATCGCCGCACCCTCGGTGATCCGGCGCAACGCCTCCCCCAGGTTGGTGGCACCGCAGACGAACGGCACCGTGAAGGCCCACTTGTCGATGTGGTGGGTGTAGTCGGCCGGGGTGAGCACCTCGGACTCGTCGATGTAGTCCACGCCGAGGGACTGCAGCACCTGCGCCTCGACGAAGTGGCCGATCCGGGCCTTGGCCATCACCGGGATGGAGACCGCCTCGACGATGCCGGTGATCATGTCCGGGTCGCTCATCCGGGCCACGCCGCCCTGGGCGCGGATGTCCGCAGGCACCCGTTCGAGGGCCATCACGGCCACGGCGCCGGCGTCCTCGGCGATCTTCGCCTGCTCCGGGGTGACCACGTCCATGATCACCCCACCCTTGAGCATGTCCGCCATCCCGCGCTTCACCCGGGTGGTCCCGGTGTCTGGGGTGGGTGTGCTGGTGCTGACGGTGTCGGACACGGTGGACCTCGTGCTTCTCAGGGGGCGGGACGGTCGGTTCCAGTTTACCGCCGCGGCCGGCCCCCGAGCGGCCACGGTCGACCCCTTCCAGGTGGTGATCCGGCGCTGGTGTGGAGCAATGCTGGGGTCCGGGCACCAGCGATCGTCCACACGAGCCGCGCTCAGCGCCCGAGAGCGGACTGGGCGAAGGTGTGCCGGGCCGCCTGCACCGCCCCGAGCAGCTCCTGCTCGCTGGTGTTCTGCCGCAACCGGTGGCTGAGCACCTGCTGGCGGCGGAAGGCGAGCATGGTGGCGTGGCGCTGGAAGGAGAGCATCGCCGCCTTCCCTCGTTCCCCGTAGCCGGCGGCCCACTGCTTCGCCTGGCTGCGCAGCCGCAGCGAGGCGAGCATGTCCACCTCGTGCGGGGCGAACCAGCCCGCCTGGGAGTACTCCGACAACCGGGTGCGGATCACGGTCGACTCCTGGCGCCGCAGCCAGATCAGCAGCGCCAGCATCGCCAGGAACAGCGGCACCTGGATCACCGCGTAGAGGACCAGGAAGTTGTTGCCGATCAGCGCCGAGGCGTTCCACAGCGCGTGCAGCACCATCGCGCCGAGCAGCCCGGCCGGGAAGGCCAGGACCATCACCCGGGCGCGCGCCGAGCGTGCGGCCAGCCCGACGGCGATCCCGGTGCAGGAGGTGAACAGCGCGTGCGCGAACGGGGAGAAGATCCCGCGCATCACGAACACCTCGGCCACGAACGAGGCGTTCTGGGAGAAGTAGAGGATGTTCTCGGTGAACGCGAATCCGGCGGCGACGGTGGCCGCGTACACCACCCCGTCCACGGGCCCGTCGAACTGCTGGCGCCGGAACAGGTAGAGGACCAGCACGCCCAGCCCCTTGACGATCTCCTCCACGATCGGGGCAACCACGATCGCGGTGGTGCGCATCGTGCCCTCCTGGTCCCCGGTGCGGGCGAAGATCCACAGCTGGAACGCCGAGTTCAGCACCAGCGCGCTGAGCACCGCCACACCCGCGCCCCAGAGCAGGGCCACCAGCAGCATGGTCTTCGGTTCCGGTTCCCACCGGTCCAGCCAGCGCACCCCGAGCAGGACGATGGTCAGCGGCACCAGGGCGAGCACGAATGCCACCGAGGTGGAGGAGAGCC
>CAZMDO010000536.1:0-2082 GCA_964564445.1 uncultured Ruaniaceae bacterium
CTACGCCGAGCGTGGCCTGCTGGTGCAGGTGGACGGTATGGGCGAGGTGGACGAGGTCACCGCGCGGCTCACCGACGCCCTGGGCGTGACGGCCGACTGAATGTTCGGCCGGGGCATCGAGTACAAGACACCCGACCAGATCCGCCGGATGCGCGCGGCCGGTCTGGTGGTGGCCGACATCCACGACGCCGTGCGTGCGGCGATCGCCCCGGGGGTGACCACCGCTGACCTGGACGCCGTGGCCGCCGAGGTGATCGAGCGTGCCGGCGCCACCTCCAACTTCCTCGGCTACCACGGCTTCCCCGGCCGGCTGTGCGTCTCGGTGAACTCCGAGGTCGTGCACGGTATCCCCGGCGACCGGGTGATCCGCGCCGGAGACGTGGTGTCCGTGGATGCCGGGGCCGTGGTCGAGGGCTGGCACGGTGATGCCGCCTTCACCGTGGTGGTCCCCGCCGAGCAGGGCGCGGACCCGGCGGACGAGGCGCTCGTGGCCGTCACCGAGGCGGCCATGTGGGCCGGTATCGCCGCCCTGGCCACCGGGCGCCGGCTCGGCGATGTCGGTGCCGCCGTGCAGGATGCCGCCCATGACTACGGCATCGTGCGCGAGTACACCGGCCACGGCATCGGCACCGCCATGCACCAGGAGCCGGACGTGCACAACTTCGCACGCCGCCAGCGCGGTCCGGTGCTGCGGCCGGGACTGTGCGTGGCGGTGGAACCGATGCTCACCCGGGGCGGGGAGGCCACGGTGGTGCTCGACGACGACTGGACCGTGGTCACCGCAGACGGCTCCCGTGCCGCGCACTTCGAGCACACGGTGGCCGTCCATGCCGGGGGGATCTGGGTGCTCACCGCGCGGGACGGGGGAGCCGCGGGACTGGCCCGGCACGGCGTGCAGATCGCCGGGCTGGACTGACCGCGCAGTGAGCACTGCGCCGAATCCATGGCAGGGGACTGCCACGCGCGGTAGGCTCAGCAGTGATCGGGTCAGTGCGCCATGCTGTTGTGGACGCGTGAGTGAAGGGCAGTCGGCCATTCTCTGTTTCGTCGTGCCAGGTGATGAGGTGCCGGTTGCCAGCGCGCCGCCGGTGTCCGGACCGCTGGGCTGACGATGAAGAGCACGCTTCGGTCGCTCTCCGGTCTACCGCGGATTCCGCAGGAGAGCGGGATCGCCGACCACCTCGTGCAGGCGCTGGCCCAGCTGCATCCGCTGAGCATCCTGCGCGGACCGCGGGGCTACGGCAAGACCTCCGCGGTGATCACCTGGCTGCGTCAGGCGGAGAACCTGCCCGAGACCGTCTACACCACGTTGACCACCGACGCCAACGAGCAGGAGGGCTTCTGGGCCCAGCTGCGGGAAGCGTTGCTGCGGGTGGACGAGGAGCTGGCTGCCACGCCGTCGACGGCCGGAGAGCCGGAACGGGCGGTGACCACCTGGCTGGCGCAGCGGCGCGCGCCGCTGCTGGTGATCATCGACGACTTCCACGAGGCCGGCCTGCGCCACGGCGCAGCGAGCATCGACGACACCCTGGTGGACCTGGTCAGGCAGAACGACCAGCTGTTCCTGGTGGCGGCCGGGCGGACGCTGCGGGCGTTGGAGACGGTCGGCTCGCTCTCGGTGGAGACGCTGGTGATCGGTCCGGACGAGCTGCGGATGACCGGCGAGATGGTGCACGCGCTGGCCGGCCGGATGGGCGTGCAGATGACCCGCGACCGGGCCGAGCGGATCGTGGTGGACCTGGGCGGGTGGCCCTCGGCGATCCGGGCCGGGATGCAGCGGGCCGCCGCGAGCGGTGGGCGCAGCAGCGGCGAGGTCACCCTCGCCGACAACTACATCGCCGCGATGGTGCGCGACCTGCGGTTCGAGAACGTGCGCGCCTTCCTGCTGCGCACCGCGATCCCGGAGCAGTTCGACATCGAGACCGCGCGAGCGATCGCCCCGCAGGGCAACACCGTGCGGATGCTGCGCAACATCCGCGCGGCCGGGCTGCTCAGCGAGCGGCGCACCGTGGAGGGCCAGTCCTACTCCTACCCGCCGGCCATCCGGGCCGCTCTGATCCGGGTGATGCGCGAGACCCGGCC
>CAZMDO010000537.1:0-2073 GCA_964564445.1 uncultured Ruaniaceae bacterium
TCTCACGCCAGGAACGCCTCCTGCAGGCCGACCTCGCGCACCCGCTCCTGCGCCAGGCGCCGGATCGTGGGGCTGGAGTGCTCCACCAGGAAACCGAGCATCTCCTCGTCCGGCAGGCAGGTGCCGTGCCGGCTCTCCTCCACCCCGATGAAGGTGTCGATGACGGCGGAGGCCACCTTGCTCTTCCGGGCGTCACCGAGCAGCAGGGTCGCGATGAGCTTGCGCCGCTCCAGCGGGAGCGCCCGGGCCCGGACGGCCAGCTCCACCCGCTCCCGGGTGGGCGCAGCCTTGACCCGGTCCACCAGCACCGGCAGCGCCTCCTCAGGGCAGGTAGGGTGCACGGCCACCGCGCGGATGAACCACCGGTCGTCCCGGTGGGAGGAGGGACCCTCGATCGCCGCCTGGGCGAGCGCCTCAAGCATCTCGGCCGTCAGGTCGCTGCGCTGGACGACGACGCTGCGCAGGTCGGGGATGGCGCCGGTGCAGCAGTCCATCAGCACCTCCGGCGGGCAGACCGGGTTGAGCACGGCAGCACCCCGTGGCCACCAAGGTGAGGCCTCGCGCACCAGGCGGGCGATGAGCTCGGGGTCGCCGGAGTGCTTGGCGCACCGCCCCGCGTCCACGTACGCCCGGGCACGCGCGTTGGGGAACCGCACCGGCCGGTACCCGTACGGCGGGCACGGCCAGATGGCGACGCCGTCGTAGATCATCGTGGGGAAGTGCTGGGCGTCCAGGTCGGCCCAGGTGCGCGCTTCCGCGGCCGCCAACGGCTCCTCGAGGGTGCTGCAGGAGCGGCGACCGGCGAACTGCTCCCGCCCGTACGCTTCGCGGAGGAAGTGGCGCACCTCCGCCGCCGGCCACTCCTGGGGCACGCGGAAATCGCCCGGCGCGCCGTCGTGGGCGAAGGACAGCACGCTCACCTGGTCGACCTGGACCACCTCGCCGACGTCGGCCTGGGCCACGATCGAGCACCCGTACACTTCCCGGGACATCCGCCCATGGCTGTCCGGGCCGCCGAATCCGCACTCGCGGTAGGTGCGCACCCAGTCGGGCTCGCCGGGCTCGTCGTCCCAGGAGGAGGGCATGCCGTGGCGGGAGGTGAGCTCATCGACGACTGCGCGGACGGGAGAGGTGACCTCCGCCGTCAGGAGCAGGTACTGGCCCTTCCCGGTGCCGAGCCGCCCGTGCCCGACCGTGCGGAAGCAACGGGTGCACAGGTTGGCGCCGTACCCCGCATCGAGCAGGGCGTCGTAGCGGGCGAGCACCCCGTGCCGGCACCGGTCGCACTCGGGCAGCTCGTAGACGACCGCCACGGTGTCCACGCTCGGTCGCAGCATCGTCTGGTCCGCATCGACGAGCCCAAGGGCGCGGGCCAGATGGTCGAGCACGTGCTCCTCCGGCGGCATCAGCGGTGTGCCGTCGGCGTCGAACGCGGGCAGGGCGACCTGGTGGAAGGAGTGGTAGTCCTGGATGGCGATCTGCAGCGCCTCGAGGCTGGCCGGCTCGGACTCGGTGCCCAGCTGCAGCCAGGGTTGCGGGTCGGGTGCCGGTAGCAGCGGATCGTCGGGGTCCAACATCGGTCTCTCCCTGCTCGAGGAGTGGGAGAGTGATCATCACACCGACCACCGACATCGCCGCCGGCACGGCGCGGTGGTACACCTGAGGAATGGACACCGAGACCGCTCTCCAGCTCCTCCGGGAGAACCACCGTGCCGTGCTCGCCACCCGGCGCAGCAACGGGGAGATCGCCCAGTCGCCGGTGCTCGCCGTGGCGCACGAGCACCGCGTGCTGGTCAGCACCCGGGAGACGGCGATGAAGGTGCGGCACCTGCGCCGGGAGCCGCGGGCGTGGCTGTGCGTGCTGCCGGACAGCTTCTTCGGCACCTGGGTGCAGATCAGCGGCCCGGTGCAGATCGTCTCCCTGCCCGAGGCGATGGACCTGCTCGTGCAGTACTACCGGCTGGCGAGCGGCGAGCACGAGGACTGGGACGACTACCGGGCCGCGATGGAGCGGGAGAAGCGGTGCGTGCTGGCGATCACCCCGGAGCACGTGGGGCCGACGGTCAGCGGGTG
>CAZMDO010000538.1:0-2062 GCA_964564445.1 uncultured Ruaniaceae bacterium
CTCGTTCTCAGCCGTCAACCGATGAACGCCCGGTGCCTTAGTCCAGCGAGCCGGGGATGGGCGTCCTGGTCGTCGTGGTGCGCACACGGCGGCCGGGACCACACCGAGCAGACCCTCGAAACACCGGGGGTCCGTTCGGCGTGCTCACGCGGCTCTGAGTGGCGGACCGTGGGAAATCCTGGGCATGGGGTCAGACAAGCGCCACCGGTAGGTGGTCCGTGCGGGGCATCTGTCACAGTCCACTGCACTGTGACAGTTACAGCTGGTCCGGGCCGTCGATCTGCGCTCTGCGTCGAGCCGCTTCTGCAATCGCCACGTACGGGCTGACGAACTCACCGGCCGGCCCATCTGTCACAGGGGACTCGCTTGTGACAGATGGGGTGATCGGCTCAGGCTCGGGCAGCTGCTCCACCACTCGGTTGATCGCATCGGCAGCACGGATCAGTGCAGACCGCTGACCTGCCAGTCTCGCGGCATTGCGCTTGAACCGGTCATCCTGGGCCAGCCGTTCCAACGCCTCGGCCTTGCGCTCAACATCGTAGGCGGCCATCCAGAACGCTTCCGGTAGTGGTTTGCGTGCCGCCTTGGGCTTCGGACCGTGGCGGCGGACCCGGTAGGCCTCCGTCCTGCACTTGCCCGAACAGTACTTCGCGCCGGCTCGGGCAGTGAACGCTTCACCGCAAATGTCACAGTTCAGTTCCATGTGACGATTGTACCTCTAAACGTCACAGTGCAGTGGTATGTGACAGATAATGGCCTGAACAGTCCTCAGGTCACCCTCCCGGTGCGTCCAACTTGGACGGACCGCGAATCTCGGAATTCCGAGAATCAGCGGCGCGAGATTTCACAATCTTGTGAGATCGGCCGCGCCAGCTCGGGGTCGTCGCGCTTGAGGCGGGCGAGGATGTGGTCAGCTTGACCACGCTGATCCCTAATGTCGGTGCCACCGTCATTACCGGCAGGGCGCCCACGGCCCTCTCGCGCCACCGGCACCTCGCCGCGCCACGCACGCTCCACGGCGGCGGCGATTCAGCCTTGGAGTCAACCTCCGGCTCGTCGGGCGACGGTGCAGACGCGGCGCTGGCAGGTGATTCCTCAGGAATCACCTCGCGGCTGGCTGCAATGTCCTTCACTACCTGCGGCTGCTTCACCCCGACGATGGGAGCGATGGCCCGCGCACGTGGGGGACGGCCCAACTTCGGGTTCCGTGGACTCCGATGTTCGGATCGTGCCCCGCGCACGCGGGGGACGGCCGGGGGATGGACGTCCGGTGCGGATGTCCATAGACCTCGCCCCCGCGCACGCGGGGACTGGCCGGAGCGTGGGGATGGTCGCCGAGAGTCGGCGACCCCGCGCCCGCGCACGCGGGGGTATCGTCCTGACTGACACCCTCAGTGCCTCCACTGCGCGGAGGGTACGCCGGACGGACGTCGTGCCCCATAGCGTCCGGCCGGCGAACTCCGGGAACCGTTAGGGTTCACCGCCTCCACTGCCCGTCACCGCCGTGGACGGCCACATCGTGGATCGTGCGCAGGTGCCGACCGGCGTAAGCGGGAAGCTCGGCACCGCAGCGTGTGCAGACAACAGCGTCCCGGTCGGTGACGTAGCCGGCAGGCTGGGTCCGGCCCGGCGAGGCAGCGCCCTCGGCGGCAGCACGGGCGGCGCGACGGGCACTCACACGATCACCCAACCCAGCGCCGCCAGCGACCGCGGAGTCAGCCCCAGAGCGTCGGCAGCGTGCCGAGCCTCGGCCGCCGTCCATGCACTCCCCTGACCTGCAAGGAGCATCTGCTCGTAGGTGACCAGCAGCGCCACCGTTCCGGTCACCGAGTCATCCCATTGTGTCGCCTGCGGTGACTGCCACAGCTCGCGCCAGCGGGCGCGCTCCACCTTCGACCACTCCCGACCGGCCGGAAGCTTCGGAACAGGCAGGTCACAGCCCGCGGCAGGCAGCTCCACGTACCCGATTCGGGGTCGATTCGGGGCATTCTGGGCACGAAAAGCGCGCGAATTGGGCTTCGTGAGGTTCTTCTGAGTCGGCATTTTCGTTGATCTCCTGCGG
>CAZMDO010000539.1:0-2058 GCA_964564445.1 uncultured Ruaniaceae bacterium
GGTGGCCCTGTGACCCGGTAGCCCAGTGGCCCCGGTGTCCCCCGCCCGCCTGGGTGGGTGCTGAGCACGGGGACGGGCCTGGTCCGCTCAGGCTCCGCCGTCGAACGCTTCGGCGAGGGCGTGCAGCTGCTCGGCGCTGATCATCCCGGTGGTCTCCCGGGCGATCTGCACCAGGGTCATCTGCTCGGCCTCCGCCGGCAGCGGGGCATCCACCAGGCCCCCGAGCGCGCCGCGCAGCTGCTCCCGGGCGAGCGGGTCCTCGAGCAGCTCCCGCACGGTGCGGGTGCCCAGCGGGGTGCGTTCCAGCGCGTCCAGCACCTCCGGATCGGTGGCCGGCCGGGCCGCTGATGCCTCCCGTGCGAGCACCAGGTGCTCGGGCCCCAGCGGCCCGGTGGGTGGCAGACCGAGGCGTTCGTACTGCTCGGGCGGGGCATCGTTGGTGCGCATCAGCTCCACCAGCAGCGTCGCCATCCGCAGCTCGACGTCGGGATCGGTGAGCGGGTCCGCCTGCGTCGGGTCGGTGGCCAGGTCGAACAGCAACGAGCCGAAGGCGGCCGGGTTGTTCGGGCCGAGCGCGGGCACCTTCAGCACCGGCACGCCCTTGGTGAAGGAGAACGGGGCGACCAGCTCGGCGCGGGCGAGCACGTCCGGGGTGAACCTGCCCCGCATCGAGGTGGGCATCAGGGTGTAGTCGAACAGCGGCTGGTTGTCCGCCCCGGCGCAGGCCCGCATGTACACGTGCCGTCCGTCGGTCACGCAGGCGTGCCCACCGTGCAGCCCGAACAGTGCCGCCTCCCGCAGCGGGGCGCCGGCGGTGATCACCTCGGTCAGCGACCGGCCCTCCATGTCCGGGGTGGGCTGCAGGCCGAACGCGTCCAGCAGCGTGGGACCCAGGTCGATGGTCTGCACCAGCGCGTCCCGGCTCTCCCCCGCCACGCCGGTGCGCGGATCCCAGACGAACAACGGGGTGTGGATCGTCTCGTCGTACAGCGGCATCACATTCTTGCCCAGCCAGTCGTGCTCACCGAGCAGCAGCCCGTGGTCGGTGCACACGATCAGCATGGTGTCGTCCCACATCTGGTGCCGGTCCATCGCGTCCAGCACCCTGCCCAGGGAGTGGTCGCACATGGACAGCAGCGCCAGGTAGCGACCCCGCAGGTGCGCCAGGTCGGCATCGGACTGGGTGACCTGGGCGTAGTCCGGCCAGTCGAACTCCAGGCCGGACTCGGTGGCCACCTGCTCGTACAACCGGTGGTACTGCTCGTAGCTGAAGAACGGTTCGTGCGGGTCGAACGTCTCGATCTGCACCATCCAGGAGTCCTGGTCGGCGTTGGTGTCGATGAAGTGCAGGCCCGCGTCGAAGGTGAGCGTCTGCGGGTGGTCCGCCTCCGTGGCCAGGTAGCCGCGGTTGATCCGGTCCTGGCGGCGCAGGTCGTGGCGGCTGGTGTAGGGCGCGATGTCGGACAGGTCGGGATCGGCCACGTGCCCCTTCCACTCGTCGCCCTCCTGGCCACGGAACAGCTCGAAGGTGCGGAACCGGGGATGGTAGGTGGCCCCGCCGTCCAGCCAGTAGTGCTGGTGGTCGGTGACCAGGTGGGTGTACACGCCGGACTCGGTGAGCAGCTGCGGCACCGAGTCGTCGAACGGTTCGAGCGGACCCCAGGAGCGGTGCAGGAAGTTGTACCGGGCGGTGTGCATCTCCCGGCGGGCGGGCATGCACGGCATCGATCCGCCGTAGCAGCTGTCGAAGCGGACCGAGCGCTCGGCCAGCCGTTCGAAGTTCGGGGCGTGCACCCCCTTGGCCCCATAGGGCGGCAAGTACCTGCGGTTCAGGGTGTCGAACATGACGACGATCGCGCGCAACGAGGATGTCCCTTCTCTGGTTCCCGGGCTTGACGGCGCTGACGGAGGGGGCCGTCCCTAGGCTACGGACCGGATCCGGTAGACGACGGCGGCACCGGTGAGCATGATGATCGCGGCCACCACGTACAGCTCGGTGTAGCCGGCCACGCTGAGCACCGCCCAGCCGACCAGCGGGGCCATCGGCAGGTGCTGGGC
>CAZMDO010000540.1:0-2057 GCA_964564445.1 uncultured Ruaniaceae bacterium
GCGGCCTGGAGCTGTACCCGCACCAGGAGGAGGCGCTGATCGAGATCGTCACCGGTGCGCACGTGATCGCCTCCACCCCGACCGGGTCGGGCAAGTCCCTGATCGCCGTGGCCGCGCACTACGTGGCCCTCGCGCGCGGGCAGCGCAGCTACTACACCGCCCCGCTGAAGGCGCTGGTCAGCGAGAAGTTCTTCGACCTGGTGGCGATCTTCGGCGCCGAGCAGGTGGGCATGCTCACCGGTGATTCGGCGATCAACTCAGGCGCGCCGATCATCTGCTGCACCGCCGAGATCCTCGCCAACCAGACGCTGCGCGGTGGCGCCGACACCGCAGTGGACCAGGTGGTGATGGACGAGTTCCACTTCTACGCCGACCCGCAGCGCGGCTGGGCCTGGCAGGTGCCGCTGCTGGAGCTGACCCACGTCCAGTTCGTGCTGATGAGCGCCACCCTCGGGGACGTGGGCGCGATCGCCGAGGACCTCACCCGCCGCACCGGGGACCCGGTGGCGGTGATCGCGAACACCGAGCGACCGGTGCCGCTGACCTACTCCTACTCGGTCGAACCGTTGCAGGAGGTGGTCCGCGAGCTGCTCGGCACCCACCGCACCCCGGTGTACATCGTGCACTTCACCCAGGCCGCCGCGGTGGAGCAGGCGCAGTCGCTGACGTCCATCCCGGTGGCCTCCCGCGCGCACCGGGACCAGATCGCGCAGGCGCTGCAGGGTTTCACCTTCGCGCGCGGGTTCGGCACCACCCTGTCCCGGCTGCTGCGGCACGGCATCGGGGTGCACCACGCCGGGATGCTGCCCCGGTACCGGCGGCTGGTGGAACGCCTCGCCCAGCAGGGGCTGCTGCCGGTGATCTGCGGCACCGACACCCTCGGGGTGGGCATCAACGTGCCGATCCGCACGGTGCTGCTCACCGGGCTGACCAAGTTCGACGGGGTCCGGATGCGGCACCTGTCCGCCCGCGAGTTCCACCAGGTGGCCGGCCGGGCCGGGCGCGCCGGGTTCGACACCACCGGTGAGGTGATCGTGCAGGCGCCCGAGCATGTGATCGAGAACGCCAAGGCGCTCGCCAAGGCCGGTGACGACGAGCGCAAGAAGCGCAAGATCGTGCGCAAGAAGGCGCCCAGCGGGGCGGTGAACTGGACCGACAAGACCTACGAGCGGCTCCGGGACGCTACCCCGGAGCAGCTGACCAGCCAGTTCCAGGTCTCCCACGCCATGGTCCTCGGCGTACTCTCCCGCCCCGGTGACCCGCTGCCGGCGATCACCGCGCTGCTCACCGACAACCACGACGCCCCCACCGAGCGGAACCCGCACCTCCGCCGGGCCGTGGGCATCTACCGCACCCTGCGCCAGGCCGGTCTGGTGGAGCGGGTGGCCGGTCTGGACGGGCGGCGCACTGTGCGCCTGGTGGGCGAGGTGCCGGACGACTTCGCCCTGAACGCACCGCTCTCCCCGTTCGCGCTGGCCGCCCTGGAGCTGCTCGACGAGGACGACCCGGACTTCGCCCTGGACGTGGTCTCGGTGATCGAGTCCACCCTGGAGGACCCCCGACCGCTGCTGGTCGCCCAGGAGAAGGCCGCCAAGGGTGAGGCGATCGGGGCGATGAAGGCCGAGGGGTGGGAGTACACCGAGCGGATGAACGCCCTGGACGAGATCACCTACCCCAAACCGCTGGCGGAGCTGCTCACCGCGGCACTGGCCGAGTTCCGGATCACCAACCCGTGGGTGGACGACTACGAGCTGAAGCCGAAGTCGGTGGTGCGGGAGATGGCGGAGCACGCAATGACGTTCTCCGAACTGATCTCGAAGTACTCGATCGCCCGCAGCGAGGGGGTGGTGCTGCGCTACCTCACCGACGCCTACAAGGCACTGCGGCAGGTGGTGCCGGAGCGGATGCGCACCGAGGAGCTGACCCAGCTGATCGAGTGGCTCGGCGCGCTGGTGCGGCAGATCGACTCCTCGCTGCTCGCCGAGTGGGAGGCGCTGCAGGGCGACGGCGCAGCCACCGTGCCTAGCACCGGTCCCCTGGGGGCGGACGCACCTGGG
>CAZMDO010000541.1:0-2055 GCA_964564445.1 uncultured Ruaniaceae bacterium
GTACGCCAACCTCGCCGTGCGTGGCCGGTTGCTCGGGCCCATCCTGGACGCCCAGCTGCCGGCTGCGCTGGAGGCGGGTGCCGACCTGGTCTCGGTGGTGGGTGGCGGCAACGACCTGCTCCGCCCGAACGCCGACCCGGACCGGCTCGCCGCGCGGCTCGAGCGCGGCGTGCGCACGGCCCGGGAGGCCGGGGCGGACGTGCTGCTGGCCACCGGCACCGACACCCGCCGGGCGCCGCTGCTGGCCGCAATCCGGCCGAAGGTGGCCGTGTACAACGCGCACATCTGGTCGATCGCCCGGCGCACCGGTGCCTACGTGGTGGATGTGTGGGGGCTGCGGGCGCTGCAGGACTGGCGGATGTGGGCCGAGGACCGGATCCACCTGAGCAGCGAGGGGCACCACCGGGTGGCGCAGGCGGCGCTGGTGGCGCTCGGCCTCAGCCCGGACGACCCGGGCTGGACCCGGCCGCTGCCGCCGGGTGAGCCCGTGCGGGTGCGGGAGCAGTGGCGCACCGACGCCGCCTGGGTGCGCCGGGAGGTGGGCCCGTGGGCGGCCCGGCACCTGCGCGGGCGCTCCTCCGGCGACGGACGCAGTGCGAAGCGGCCGGTGCTGGCGCCGGTGGACCTCGGCAGTCGGGACGGCGCCGACCGTGGCTGACGCCGGCGGCTTCGACTACCAGGTGCGCGACGGCACCGTGCGCATCACCCACCACGGCGTGCACGCGACCACCCTGCGCGGGCAGCGCGCCGCGGAGTTCCTGGCCCGGGTGGAGCGGGAGGACGCCCAGGAGCTGATGGCCCGGCTGACCGGCAACTACCGGCGCGGCAACGAGCGGGTCGCCAAGCTGCACCCCCGCAACCGCGGTCGCCGCTGACCTGACCGGCGCCCATCACCGCCGCTCACCCGCGCCCGCCAGCTAGCCACCGCACCATCCCCGATCGAAGTCCCCTGAATGCAGGGTCACCGGCGCTCACACCGCGCACCTCGGGGACCTCGATGGGCGCGAGCACCCACATGCGCTCCCTCCCGACACACCCGCCGGATCGGCGCAGATCACCCCACCCGACCCCTGGGCGAAACCGGGAAAGTAGCGCATACTGGCAGTACCGGATATCGCGAGGAGGCGATGATGAGTACCAGCCCTACCGTCACCGAGCGTGAGGCACGCCGTGTCGCGGAGCAGTCCCGTCAGACCGAGTGGACGAACGAGTCCTTCGCCAAGCAGCTCTACCTCGGCGACTTCCGACCCGACCTGGTCTGGCCGAGCGTGGAGACCGACCCGGAGCAGACCGCCCGCGGCGAGGAGTTCCTCGACCGGTTGGCCGCCCACCTGCGCGAGCACGTGGACGGCGCACGGATCGAGGCTGAGGACTTCATCAGCGACGAGGTGCTCGCCGGACTGATCGACCTCGGCGTGTTCGGCATCAAGATCCCCACCAGCTACGGCGGCCTCGGCCTGAGCCAGGTGCACTACAACCGGGCGCTGATGCTGCTCGGGTCAGCGCACCCGAGCCTGGGCGCGCTCGCCTCGGCGCACCAGTCGATCGGTGTGCCCGAACCGGTGAAGCAGTTTGGCTCCGAGGAGCTCAAGGCCGCCTACCTCCCCCGGTGCGCGGCCGGCGCGATCTCGGCGTTCCTGCTCACCGAGCCGGACGTGGGCTCCGACCCGGCCCGGCTGCAGGCCACCGCCACCCCGACCCCCGAGGGGGACTACCTCATCGATGGGGTGAAGCTGTGGACCACCAACGGTGTGCTCGCCGAGCTGCTGGTGGTGATGGCCCGCGTCCCCGAGCACGAGGGCGGCCGCGGCGGGATCACCGCGTTCGTGGTCGAGGGCGACGCCGAGGGCATCACCGTGGAGCGGCGGAACTCGTTCATGGGGCTCAAGGGTCTGGAGAACGGGCTGACCCGGTTCCACCAGGTGCGGGTGCCGGCGGCGAACATCGTCGGCAAGGAGGGTCAAGGGCTGAAGATCGCGCTGACCACGCTGAACACCGGACGGCTGTCCATCCCGGCGCTGTGCGTGGCGGCGAGCAAGTGGTCGCTGAAGATCG
>CAZMDO010000542.1:0-2054 GCA_964564445.1 uncultured Ruaniaceae bacterium
CCCCACACCCCGCGCAGGATCGGGTCCTCCAGGTCGATCGGCTCGACGGCGGAGGTCACCGGGGCGGCACGGGTGTGCGGGGCGGCGGGGTCACCCGGGCTCACGGTGAGCACCGGGGTCACGGTGAGCACCGCGCGTGGGGCGCCCGAGGGGCCGCGGAGCAGCCAGCCGCCGCCCTCGGCCGGCTCCGGCGTCCGGGCCAGCATCAGGTGCATCTGCACCTGCCGCCCGGCCCGGTCCAGCTGCCAGGTCTCGGTCACCTCGAGCTCCTCGGCCAGCGCCAGCGACCGCCGCCAGGAGGTGATGCCCGCCTCGGCCGGGTAGGCGCCGGCGAGGTCCAGGGTGAGGTCCCGCCCCGCCTGGGCGAGCACCTGGGCGCGAAAGGCTGCCCCCGCCCCCTGGGCTACGCCGTCGACCTCCGGGACGCAGTGGTACTGCGACTGGGTGAACCAGGTGGCATACCGGCCGGCGGAGAAGCTGGCGGCGGAGTACTGCCCGGTGCCCACATCGATGAGCACCGGCTCCCCGCCGGCGGCCAGCACCACCGAACCGACGTCCAGGTGGTTGTGCGGCTCATCGTTGTGCCCGCCCTTGGCCACCAGGCGCAGCCGGGCGTCGGGGGAGGAGACGGCCAGCACGCCCGTGTCCGGCAACCACGCGTCCGGCGCCGGCGGCGGGGCGGTCACCGGCGTGGCCCGCCACCCCGGGTCGAACAGGGTGACCAGGCACCGGTAGGCCGCCTGGTGCACCTGCAGTCCGCGCGGGAACGAGGCCGCCAGTGCTGCCGAGTCCGCCGCTCCCACCGCCGCGGCGAACCGGTGCCACAGCGCCGGCGGGTGCCGGTCCTTGTCCACCCCCGGGCCGGGTTCGGGCACCCGTGCCACCCCGTCGGCCAGGCTGGCCCACCAGTCGCCGCCCAGGTGGGTGAGCAGCGGGTAGCGGGCCATCGCCGCCAGCAGCGGGCTGGCCAGCACCTGCTCGGCACCGGCCGGATCGGACCAGCCGAGCACGTCGACAGCCTCGTACAGGCAGGCGGGGGAGCGCCACCAGTACATGATGCCCTCGGCGCAGCCGCCGTCCTGCGGAGCGTGCGCCAGGTAGCCGTCGAGCGACGCCAGGGCCTGGGGGACGATCGCCCCGGCCAGCTCCTCCTCGGCGGCGAGCAGGGTGGCGCAGGTGAGCACGTTCGCCACGATCCACGGGTTCCAGTTGCTCTGGTCGCCGAACCACCAGTGCTGCCGGCCGCGGTCGGCGAACGGGCGCAGCACCCGGGCGACGACCTCCGCGCGGAGGCGGGCGAGCAGGCCGGGGCCGGTGAGCAGGTCGGCGTGCAGGTGGGCCACCCAGGAGAGCAGGGCACCGGTCTCCGCGGCGAACAGGTCGAGCACCGGGTCGCCCGGGTCCGGCAGCCGGCGCCGCTGGCCCCCGGGCGGGGCGTCGTGCGCGGGCAGGCACCAGCTCAGCTCCTCCAGGACCACGCCGACCCCGTCGATGACGGCGTCCGCCCAGCGGGGGTCGGGGTCGGCGGCCTGGGCCAGAGCGAGGGTGGTCAGCCGGCGACGGCGGTCGAAGTACGGCGCCTCGAACGCCCGCCGGGACCCGGTGCGCTCGAACGCGAGCCGCTGGGTGAGGGTGAGCACCGGCCACGGCTGGTCCACCAGCTGTTCCGCGTGGGTGAAGATCTCAGTGCGGCTGGCGGCGTCGATGCCGGCCCAGGCGGATCGGTCGGTGGCGCGGGGGAACGGTATCTGCGCCGCGCCAGCGGCGATCGCCCGGGCGAGCTGCTCGGCGCGGAACGCTGCGGTGAGAAGCGCGGTGCTGCTGGGCATCGGACCGACGATAGCGCGCTCGCGAGAATGACGGTCATACGTCATGAGCTCGCCGTATGGCTGAGGGTGTGCCGTATAGCCGTCAGTTCCACGAACGGCGCATGGCTCGACACTGATTCGAATGTATGTTCGAATGAGGTATGCGATGGGACGGACAGAAGCTGACTGATGGCACCGGGCCGGCGCTGCTGCCGCTCAAGGGTCTGGTGCGGAGCGTGCGCACCC
>CAZMDO010000543.1:0-2052 GCA_964564445.1 uncultured Ruaniaceae bacterium
GCGCCGGTGCTCGCCGCCGACCTGGGCGGCACGAAGATCGCCGCTGGTCTGGTGGACCCGTCCGGCCACGTGCTGGCCCGGCGCACGGTCCCCACCGGGGCGGCCTCCGGCCCGGACGCGGTGGTGGCCACGCTGGTGGACGCGCTCACCGCGGTCCGCGAGGAGGCCGCGAGCCAGGCACCGCCGCCGGCGGTGGTCGGCATCGGCAGCGCCGGGGTGGTGGACTCCGCCACCGGTCGGATCGTCTCGGCCACCGACGCCATCCGCGGCTGGGCCGGCACCGAGCTCGGCACCCGGGTGGGCCAGGCGCTGGGTCTGCCCACCCGGGTGCTCAACGACGTGCACGCGCACGCGCTCGGCGAGGCCACGGTCGGGGCCGGTGCGGGGGCCGCCTCGCTGCTGCTGGTGGCGGTGGGCACCGGCATCGGCGGCGGACTCGTGCAGGGCGGCGTGGTGCGCACCGGCGCCCGCGGGCTGGCCGGGCACGTCGGTCACGTGCCGGTACCGGAGGCCGACGGCGTGCCGTGCACCTGCGGACGCACCGGCCACGTGGAGGGCCTGGCGTCGGGGCCCGGGACGCTCGCCGCCTACCAGCGGGCCGGTGGGCAGGCGGTGGACACCCGCGAGGTGGTCGCCCGGGCGGAGGCCGGCGAGGAGCTCGCTGCGCACGTGCTGCGCACCGGTGCCTTCGCCATCGGTCGGATGGTCGGCGGTCTGCTGAACGTCCTCGACCCCGAGGTGGTGGTGCTCTCCGGGGGGATGGCCGGGGCAGGCCACCTCTGGTGGCAGGGCGTGCACGACGGCGTCGCGCACGAGGCGATCGACCTCGTCGCGGGCACCGTGGTTCTTCCCGCCACGGCCGGACCGGACGCCGCTCTGCTCGGCGCGGCCCAGTTCGCCGGCGGCTGAGCCGCCACCGGTGGCCGGCTCCGTATCGTGACCCGCACGGCGCCGTATCGTGACCCGCACATGGAAGGACCCTGATGACCCACCCGATGCTCGAGCCGTTGCGCGGCCGGTTGATCGTCTCCTGCCAGGCCTACCCGGGTGAGCCGATGCGCCACCCGGAGACGATGGCCCAGGTCGCTGCCGCGGTGGTGGCCGGCGGGGCGGCGGCGGTGCGCGCGCAGGGCCTGGCCGACATCTCCCTGGTCTCCGGGCGGGTGGAGGTACCGGTGATCGGCATCTGGAAGGACGGGGACACCGGCGTGTTCATCACGCCCACCCTGGCGCACTGCCGCGCGGTGCTCGCTGCCGGGGCGGACATCCTGGCCCTGGACGGCACCCGGCGGGAGCGCCCGGACGGGCTGACCCTCGCCGAGACCGTCCGGGCGGTCCGCCAGGAGTCCGACGCCCCGATCATGGCCGACTGCGACAGCCTGGAGGCCGCGCTCGCCGCCGCCGAGGCCGGTGTGGAGATCATCGGCACCACCCTCGCCGGGTACACGCCGGCCCGGCCGACGACCGACGGCCCGGACCTGGAGCTGCTCGCCGAGATCGTGCAGGCGCTGCCGGAGGTGGCGGTGGTCGCAGAGGGACGTATCCACACCCCGGCGCAGGCCCGTGCGGCGGCACGCGCCGGGGCGTTCGCGGTGGTGGTCGGTACGGCAATCACCCATCCGAGCACGATCACTGGCTGGTTCGACGCCGCCCTCCGGGGGTGACGCGCCGCACTGGAACACCCTTAGCGCGTTCGAACACACTTCTATCCTGGTTCGAGTGCGCCAAGGGTGTTCCAATGCGTCTCGGGCGACTGCCGACCTCAGGGCACCACGTTCACCAGGTGCGGCACCCGCACCACCACCCGCCGCGGCTCGGCACCGTCCAGCCGGCGGCGCACGGCGTCCAGCGCCAGCGCGCGGCGGCGCAGCTCCGCCTCGTCGATGCCCGCCGGCACGCGCAGGTGGCCGCGCACCTTCCCAGCCACCTGCACGACGGCCTCCACCTCGTCCTGGGCCAGCAGCGCCGGGTCCACCTCCGGCCACCGCGCCAGCGCCACCGACGGTGCGTGCCCGAGCGTGGCCCACATCTCCTCGGCGGTGTACGGCGCGA
>CAZMDO010000544.1:0-2052 GCA_964564445.1 uncultured Ruaniaceae bacterium
GCACGGCCATCTCCTCCACGTCGAACGCGTCGTGCACGGCGTTGGCGAACACCTCCGAGGTGAGCGGCAGGTGCTCGGGCATCTTGATCATCACCCGGTTGCCCGCCGCCAGGGCGGAGACGGCCGGGATGGCGGTGAGGTTCAACGGGAAGTTCCAGATGCCCATCACGCCCACCACGCCGAGCGGGGAGGGGTGCACAGCCGCGTCCAGGCCCGCGGCCCGGGCGGCCAGCGCCCCGGCACGGCCCCACGGGCGGCGGGGGCGCATCCAGGCGCCCACGCGCGCGCGGGCATGCTCGGCCTCGATCGCGAACGTCCCCAGGTCGGTGATCAGCGTGGTCACCGGCGAGCGGTGGCCGAAGTCGGTGGAGATCGCCTCCACCAGCTCATCGGTGTTGGCGATGACGGCGCTGGCGAACCGGTCGATCCGGTCGCGCCGTACGTCCGCGGAAGGAGGGCCGTCGCGGTGGAAGGCGGATCGCTGCAGCTGCAGGACCTCCGACATCGGGGTGGACGTGGTCGTGGCGCTCATTCCTCCACTGTGCCCCTTCCCCGGCCCTCACGCCAACATGCCCGGCACGGATCACCTGTCCGGCTCCCGCACCAGGCCCGGCACGGGCCACCCCTCCGGCCCCCGCACCAGGCCCGGCACGGGCCACCCCTCCGGCCCCCGCACCAGGCCCGGGACGGATCTCCCGTCCGGCCCCCTCAGCAGGCCCGGCACGGGCCACCCGCGCGGCTCAGATCACCCAGCCGCCGCGGCGGTAGGCGGGGGTCCCGATCGCCAGCACCGCCAGCGCCGTGACCATCGCCGCCACGATCACCACGGCCATCGCCACGGCGTCGGCACCGAGCAGCCCGACCACCGGGGCGACGATCCCGGCCACCCCGGACTGGGAGCAGCCGATCAGTGCCGCCGCGGCCCCGGCGCGCTCCCCGTGCCGGGTGAGCGCGAGGGCGGAGGCGTTCGGTGGGATGAGGGCGTTGATCGCCAGCATCAGCCACAACGGGATGCACAGGCCCACCAGCCCGCCGGCACCGGTCGCGGCCATCACCAGCAGCACCACGGAGATCGCCACCGAGACCGGCAGCGCCAGGCGCATCACCCGCACCGGGGCGAACCGGCGCACCAGTGCGGCGTTCACCTGGGCGCCGAGCACCAGGCCGAGCCCGTTGATGGCGAACAGGATCGCGAACTCCTGCTCGGACAGGCCGTAGCCGTCCCGGATCACGAACGGGGAGCCGGAGACGTAGGCGAACAGCGCCGCCATGCCCAGCCCGGGCAGCAGGGCGAGGGCGATGAACTGCGGGTCCTTCAGCAGCACCCGGTAGGAGCCGACCACGGCCCGGTTGGAGCGGATCCGCTTGTCCGCGGGCAGCGACTCGGGCAGGAACCGCCAGACGATCACGATCAGCACCACACCGTAGAGGGCGAGCGCGGCGAACACTGCCTTCCAGTGCCACACCGAGGCGATCAGCCCGCCGATGGTCGGCGCGAGCAGCGGCGCCACGCCGATCACCAGCATCAGCCGGGAGAGCATCGCCGAGGCCTCGGCACCGATCAGCCGGTCCCGGATCACCGCGACGGCCACCACCGCGGCGGCGGCGTTGCCGATGCCCTGCACGATGCGCAGCATGATCAGCGGCGCCACCGAGGGCGCCAGCAGGCACAGCAGGGAGGCGACCACGTGCACGCTCACCCCGACCAGCACCGGCGCCCGGCGGCCGTAGCGGTCCGAGAGCGGGCCGATGAGCAGCTGGCCGAGGGCACCGCCGAGCAGGGTGGCGGTGATGGTGAACTGCACCGACGCCTCACCGGCGGCCAGGTCGACGACCACCTCCGGCAGCGACGGCAGGTACATGTCCGTGGTGAGCGCACCGAGGGCCGCCATCGCACCCAGCAGCAGCACGAGCTTGACCGTGGACGAACGGCGGCGGGCGGAGGCGGGTGTGGTCGGCGCGGTCGGTGCCGCTGCCGGTGCCGACGGGGTCGGGGTCGGCGAGGCCGGGGTCAGGCCACTCTGGGCGACCGGCGCGGCCGCCGGGGCGTGC
>CAZMDO010000545.1:0-2045 GCA_964564445.1 uncultured Ruaniaceae bacterium
CCTTGCTCAGGTGGGTGCACTCAGTGCCGCTCTGGCGGCTGGACGGCTGGCCGAGGAGGACAGCGCGTGGTCGATGCTGCGCGGGTCCAACGCGCCGGTGGCGATCGCGATCCTCGGTACGCACCTGGCCAGTGACACCCGGCGGATGGTCGCGCCGATGCTGTTCGACGCGGTCGATGCCGACCTGGAGGACCTGCGCGCGGCCGGGTTCGATCTGCCCCAGACCGGGATGCAGTACTGCCGCGACTGGTTGACCGCCGGCTACCTCGTCCGCCGACCCACCGAGGCGCGCGAAGAGGTGTACGAGCTCAGCGAGGGCGCACTGGTGGCGATCCGGTTCGTCGAGCAGCTCGCGGCACCGCGGCCGAGCGTCACCGAGTCACGGTTGGCCACCATCGTCGAGCGTATTCACCAGCTGGCGATCGACACCGACCCCGATGTCAACCGCCGCATCGCTGCGCTCACGGCGGAACGGGACCGGATCGACGCCCAGATCGCGGCGTTGGCCGACGGTGAGGTGGAGGTGATGGCCGACGACCGGGCGAGCGAGCGGGCCGTCGACATCCTCTCGATGGCGGCCGAGCTGCCAGAGGACTTCGCGCGGGTGCGCGCGTCGCTGGAACAGCTCAACCGCGAGCTGCGCAGCCAGCTCGTCGAGGAGCCGTCCTCGCGCGGCACCGTGCTGGACGACATCTTTCGCGGTGTCGACCTGATGGCCGAGACCGATGCCGGCAAGTCCTTCACGGCCTTCTACGCACTGGCCATCGACGCCGAACGGACCACCCGCCTCGAGGACGAGGTGGAGGAGATCCTCCGCCGCCCGTTCGCACGGTCGCTGAGCCGCGACCAGGTCCGGTTCCTCGCCCGGCTGCTGCCCACGATGCAGGAGGCCGGCGGGGAGATCCACGACGTGATGACCTCCTTCAGCCGCAGCCTGCGCCGGTTCGTGCACAGCGAGGAGCTGGCCGAGGACCGGCGCGTGCACCGCCTCGTGCGCGAGACGCTGGCCCAGGCCGGCAACCTGGCCGACCAGGTACCGCCGTACCGTCACCTCGACCTGGACCTGCGCCTCACCGCCGTCTCGCCCAGCCAGATCGCCGCGATGCGCCTGCTCAACCCCGCCGACAGCGAGACGACCGGCGAGGTCGAGACCGTCACCGCCGAGCCGGCCGACCTCGCCGCCCTGCGCGAGTACGTGCGCGCCTCCGAGATCGACATGGGCGAGCTGCGCCGCAACGTGAACGCCGTGCTCGCCGAGCGTGGCCCCTCGACGGTGGCCGAGGTGCTCCGGGGACGACCGGCGACGCAGGGCGCAGCATCCGTCGTCGGTCTCCTCGTCCTCGCCGAGGAGCACGCCACCCGCGCCGGACCGCAGGCGTCCGAACGCGTCTCCTGGTCCCCGGCCGTGGGCGGACCAGAGCGGCGTGCCACCGTCCCTACCTACCTCTTCGAGGAGGTCATCCCATGACCGAGCCCACCGGATCCGACAGCACCATGCTGGACGCCACCCCGCCCGACCTGGCCGACTCCTCACCGGCGTCCACATCGGCGCTGTGGGACGGCGACTCCGGCACGTTGCGCGAGCCCTCTCGCCGGGCGCTGGTGGCGCTGGTCAAGGGGCCGTACGTCTCCGCCGAGCGCCACCGCGAGCTGTGGCGCGCTCTCGTCAGCGACACCGACGAGATCCGTTCCCGGCTCGCCGACCTGTTCCTGGACCTCGTGATCGACACCACGCTGGGCGTGGCATTCATCCGTGGTGCGGAGCTGGCCGAGGGCACCGCACCCCAGGTGGTCCGTACGCTGCCGCTGACGTTCATCGACACCATCCTGCTGCTGCACCTGCGCGGAGAACTGGTGCGCTCCAGCACCGCCGGGCGGGTGATCGTGGGCAAGGACGAGGTCTACGAGCAGCTCAGCGTCTACCGCACCGCGGCCTCCACGGACGAAGCGGGATTCACCAAGCGGATCAACGCCTCCTGGTCGAAGCTGGAGAAGCAGAACATCCTCGCCAAGACCAGCACCGAGGGCCGGTTCGAGATCTCGCC
>CAZMDO010000546.1:0-2039 GCA_964564445.1 uncultured Ruaniaceae bacterium
CCGTCGACGAGCACGGTGGCGTGCGGGTGGTGCTGCATGATCGTGGCCGGCCACATCGCCGAGACCGAGCCCTCGACAAGGTGGTGGATCGCCTCGGCCTTGTGCGCGCCGGTGGCCACCAGCACCAGGTGCTTGGCGTCCATGATGGTGCCCAGACCCTGGGTGAGGCAGTGCGTGGGCACCTGGTCGACGTCGCCGTCGAAGAACCGGGCGTTGTCCAGCCGGGTCTGCCGGGTGAGGGTCTTGATCCGGGTGCGGGAGGCCAGCGACGATCCCGGCTCGTTGAACGCGATGTGCCCGTCGGTGCCGATGCCGAGGATCTGCAGGTCCACCCCGCCGGCGGCGGCGATCGCCTCCTCGTAGTCGGCGCACGCCTGCGGCACGTCCGCGCGCAGCCCGTCCGGACCCTGCACCGCCTCGGCGGGGATGTCCACCCGGCCGGCGAACTCGGTCTCGATCACGTTCCGGTAGCGCTGCGGGTGGTCGGCCGCGAGCCCGACGTACTCGTCCAGCATGAACGCCCGCGCCCGGGAGAAGCTCACCGTCCCGGCCTGGTGGCGGCGCACCAGCTCGTCGTAGACGGCCAGGGGTGAGGAGCCGGTGGCCAGCCCGAGCACGGCGTCAGGCTTGTGGTCCAGGAGCGAGGTGATGGCGTCGGCGACGATCGTGGCGATGGCGCTCTCGTCGGGCTGGATGATCAGTTCCATACGTCCATCTTGGCAGCATCCCGGGCCCCCTCCGTACGCCGCGTCCACGGCCCGAGCCGGCGACGGCGCAGCTCACCCGTCCGCGGCCCGCGCACCCGGCCACCCCGGTCTCCCGGCACGACGGCGCAGCTCACCTGTCCCGGTCAGGTCGGCGGGCGCTGCTCTCCGGTCAGGGCGCCAGCCGGAACACCGGGATCACCCGGTCGCCGGCCCGCTCCTGGTAGTCGGCGAAGCCGGGCATCCGCTCGGTCACCCAGCCCCACACCTCGTCCCGCTCGGCACCGGCGAGCTCGGACACCTGCACCTCCAGGGTGCGGATGGGGTCACCGGGCACCTCGATCGTCACCGCACCGGCCCGCCGCAGCGAGAACACCCAGTCCGGGTGCTTCGGGGCGCCGCCGGCGCTGCCGGAGACGTACCAGGCGCCCTCGCGCGCGAGCGCGGCGAGCGGCACCACCCGCTCACCGCCGTCCTTCTTCGGCACGTGCACGAGCACCAGCCGGTTGCCGAAGTTCGCCGGCTGGCGGACCACTCCCTGGTGGGCGCGGAACTCCTCGATGGTCTGCTGCATGAAGTTCATGTGCGGCACAACATCCCCGGGCCCGGCCCGCATTCCGCGGGCCGTGGTCGCTCTGCTCTCGGCAGCAGCTGAGGGGAGCTACCGCTGGCTGCCGGGCGCCGGCGTCCCACGGCGGGAGGAGATGGCCACCGCCGCCGAGACCGCCACGATGCCCACCACCTCACCCCAGGTGGGCAGCTGGCGCAGCATGATCACCCCGATCACCGTGGCCGAGACCGGCAGCAGCGCGTTCAGCAGCGCGAACGTGGCGGTGCTCAGCCGCTTCATCGTGACCTGGTCGAGGGTGTAGGGCAGCACCGTGGAGAGCAGCCCGACCGCCAGCAGCACCCCGAGCAGCCCCGGGTCGGCCAGGTGCACCATCGTGCCGGTCACCCCGGCGGCGACCAGCCCGACGGGGGCATAGACCACCGACCCTGCGGCCAGCCCCACGGTGAGCGAGCGGGTGCCGCTCCGGTAGCGCACGATCCGGCTGCCGAGGACCATGTACGTCCCCCACAGCGACCCCGCGGCCAGGGCGGCGACCACACCCCAGGCGAGCTCCGCCGTCGAACGCTGACCACCCCAGTCCAGACCGACCAGGGAGATGCACAGCACCCCGAAGGTGGCCAGCGCGATGGCGACCCGGTGCCGGGCCGAGCGCCCGCCCCAGGCGGCCACCATCACCGGCCCGATGAACTCGATCGCCACCGCTGCACCGAGCGGCAGCAGCCCGATGGCCACGTAGAACATCAGGTTCATGCCGAGCAGCACCA
>CAZMDO010000547.1:0-2037 GCA_964564445.1 uncultured Ruaniaceae bacterium
GCCCATCACGTAGGAGGAGCCGGAGCCGGAGAAGAAGTCGTGGTTCTCGTCGGCGTTCGGGGACAGCGCGGACAGGATCGCCGGGTTCACCGCGGTCTGGTCCTTGGTGAACAGGCCCTCGTAGCCGAGGTTCATCAGCGCCTTGTTCGCGTTGTAGCGCAGGAACGCCTTGACGTCCTCGGTGAGCCCGAGCGGGTCGTAGAGGGCCTCGGTGTAGTCCTCCTCGTTGTCGTACAGGTCCAGCAGCAGCCCGAAGGTGTAGTCCTTGAGCTCCTCGCGGCGGGCCGGCGTCTCCTTCTCCAGGCCCTTCTGGTACTTGTAGCCGATGTAGTACCCGTGCACCGCCTCGTCCCGGATGATCAGCCGGATCAGGTCCGCAGTGTTGGTCAGCTTCGCCCGCGAGGACCAGTACATCGGGGCGTAGAAGCCGGAGTAGAACAGGAACGACTCCAGCATCGTGGAGGCGACCTTGCGCTTCAGCGGGTCATCACCCCGGTAGTAGTCCAGCACGATCTGCGCCTTGCGCTGCAGGTGCTCGTTCTCCTCGCTCCACCGGAACGCCTCGTCGATCTCCGGGGTGGAGATCAGCGTGGAGAAGATCGAGGAGTAGGACTTCGCGTGCACCGACTCCATGAACGCGATGTTGGTGTACACCGCCTCCTCGTGCGGGGTGATCGCGTCCGGGATCAGGCTCACCGCACCGACCGTGCCCTGGATGGTGTCCAGCATGGTCAGCCCGGTGAACACCCGGGTGGTCATCCACTTCTCATCGTCGGTCAGGGTCGCCCACGACTGCACGTCGTTGCTCAGCGGCACCTTCTCCGGCAACCAGAAGTTGTTGGTCAGGCGGTTCCAGACCTCGACGTCCTTCTCGTCCTCGATCCGGTTCCAGTTGATGGCGGTGACCCGGCTGACGAGCGGGAGCTTCTCCGAGACGGTCATGTCCTTTGTTCCTTCAGATGCAGATGGGGTGGGGCGGCGTGGGCGAGTGTCAGAGCATGCAGCTGACGCAGCCCTCCACCTCGGTGCCGGTCAGCGCGAGCTGGCGCAGCCGGATGTAGTACAGGGTCTTGATGCCCTTGCGCCAGGCGTAGATCTGCGCCTTGTTCACCTCACGGGTGGTCACGGTGTCCTTGAAGAACAGCGTCAGGCTCAGCCCCTGGTCCACGTGCTGGGTGGCCGCCGCGTAGGTGTCGATGATCTTCTCGTAGCCGATCTCGTACGCGTCCTGGAAGTAGTCGATGTTGTCGTTGCTCAGGTACGGCGCCGGGTAGTAGACCCGGCCGATCTTGCCTTCCTTGCGGATCTCGATCTTCGCCGGCACCGGGTGGATCGAGGAGGTGGAGTTGTTGATGTAGGAGATCGACCCGGTCGGCGGGACCGCCTGCAGGTTCTGGTTGTAGATGCCGTGCGCCTGCACCGAGGCCTTCAGCTGGCGCCAGTCGTCCTGGGTGGGGATGTGCACCTCGGCGTCGGCGAAGAGCTGGCGCACCCGGTCGGTGGCCGGCTCCCAGGTCTGCTCGGTGTACTTGTCGAAGAACTCGCCGCTGGCGTAGGTGGAGTCCTCGAACCCCTTGAACGTGGAGCCCCGCTCGATGGCGATCTTGTTCGACTCGGTCAGGGCGTGGAAGAGCACCGTGTAGAAGTAGATGTTGGTGAAGTCGATGCCCTCGGTGGACCCGTAGTGGATCCGCTCCCGGGCCAGGTAGCCGTGCAGGTTCATCTGCCCCAGGCCGATGGCGTGGGAGTCGTTGTTGCCCTGCTCGATCGAGGGCACCGAGTAGATGTGCGTCTGGTCCGAGACCGCGGTCAACGAGCGAATGGCGGTGCCGATGCTCTTGCCGAAGTCCGGGGAGTCCATCGTCAGGGCGATGTTCATCGAGCCCAGGTTGCAGGAGATGTCCTTGCCGACGTGGGCGTAGGACAGGTCGTCGTTGTAGGTGGAGGCGGTGGAGACCTGCAGGATCTCCGAGCACAGGTTGGAGTGGGTGATCTTGCCCTTGATCGGGTTCGCCCGGTTCACCGTGTCCTCGAACA
>CAZMDO010000548.1:0-2032 GCA_964564445.1 uncultured Ruaniaceae bacterium
TGCAGCAGTTCCTCGCCCAGGCGGCAGCGGACCCGCAGGTGCTGGCGATCAAGGTGACCCTGTACCGCACCTCCGGGGACTCCCCGATCGTGGACTCGCTGATCGACGCCGCCGAGGCCGGCAAGCAGGTGCTGGCGATCGTGGAGATCAAGGCCCGCTTCGACGAGGAGGCGAACATCTCCTGGGCGCGCAAGCTGGAGCGCGCCGGGGTGCACGTGGTCTACGGCATCGTCGGGCTGAAGACGCACTGCAAGCTCTCCCTGGTGGTCCGCCAGGAACCGGACGGGCTGCGCCGCTACTGCCACATCGGCACCGGCAACTACAACCCGAAGACCGCCCGGCTGTACGAGGACCACGGGCTGCTCACCTGCGACTCCGACGTGGGCCAGGACCTGACCCGGTTGTTCAACCAGCTCTCCGGGTACGCCCCGCGGAGCAAGTTCCACCGGCTGCTGGTGGCGCCCCGCTCGGTGCGCCGCGGGCTGATCGAACGGATCGAGCGGGAGATCGCCGCCGCCGAGGCCGGCCGGCCCGCCTGGGTGAAGATGAAGATCAACTCGGTGGTGGACGAGGAGACCATCGACGCCTTCTACCGCGCCTCCCGCGCCGGGGTGCAGGTGGACCTGGTGGTGCGCGGCATCTGCGCGGTGAAGGCCGGGGTGCCCGGGCTGAGCGAGAACATCCGGGTGCGGTCCATCCTCGGCCGGTTCCTGGAGCACTCCCGGGTGTACGCGTTCGCCGCCGGTGGCCACCCGGAGGTGTTCATCGGCTCGGCCGACCTGATGCACCGCAACCTGGACCGGCGGGTGGAGGTGCTGGTGCGGGTCACCGACCCCGGGCAGACCGACGACCTGATCGGGCTGCTCGACCTGTCCATGGCCCCGAGCACCTCCTCCTGGCACCTGGCCACCGACGATGCCGGTGAGCCGGTGTGGCAGCGGCACTACCTCGGTGACGACGGCAGCAGGTTGCTGGACCTGCACGAGCATCTGATGTCCACGCACCGCCGACGCCTCACGGACCGCTGAGATGGGCAAGTCGCGCCGCGAGGTGCTCGCGGCGGGAGCCGTGGTGTGGCGGGTGAACGGCCGGCGGCTCGAGGTGGCGCTGATCCACCGGCCGCGCTACGACGACTGGTCCTGGCCGAAGGGCAAGCTGGACGGCAAGGACGAGCCGCTGCCGATGTGCGCGGTGCGGGAGGTGCAGGAGGAGACCGGGGTGCCGGTGCTGCTCGGGGCGAAGCTGCCCACCGTGCGGTACAAGCTGCCCGGCGGGGCGATCAAGGTGTGCCACTACTGGGCCGCGACGCCGGTGGACCCGGAGGGACCCGCGGCCGGGGCGCTGCGCGCCCGGGGCAGGGTGAAGAAGTGCTCCAAGCACGAGGTGGACGAGGTCCGCTGGGTGGAGGCACGCAAGGCCGCCAAGCTGCTCACCCGCGCCGACGACGCCGAGCCGCTGGGCGTGCTGATGGACATGTTCGACGAGGACATGCTGCGCACCTGGACCCTGCTGGTGGTGCGGCACGGCCGGGCGAAGAAGCGGTCCGCGTGGCCCGAGGGGGAGGCCACCCGGCCGCTCACCCCGGCCGGACGGCGGCAGAGCGAGAACCTGGTGCCGATCCTGGCGGCGTTCGGGGTGCAGGAGGTGATCTCCTCCCCGTGGGAGCGGTGCGCGGCGACCGTGCGCCCGTTCGCCGAGGCCAGCGACAACCAGGTGGTGCTCGCCCCGGAGATCACCGAGTCCGCGGCGAAGAAGCGCCCCGCGGGCGTGCGGGCGCTGGTGGACGACCTGCTCGCCCGGGAGCGGGAGGTGACCGCGGTGTGCACGCACCGGCCGGTGCTGCCGTTCGTGCTCGAGGCGATCAGCAAGCGCAGCCCGCACCGGGTGCTCAAGCGGCTGCCGAAGGAGAACCCGTACCTGCGCACCGCCGAGGTGCTGGTGCTGCACATGGCCCGGCGCAACCACCGCCGCGCCCGGGTGGTGTCGGTGGAGACCTACCGCCCGCCCAGCTGACTCCGCCCCCGCTCCACCC
>CAZMDO010000549.1:0-2032 GCA_964564445.1 uncultured Ruaniaceae bacterium
AACATCGACACCAGCTGTGCGGCGTTGACCGTGCGAGAGGTCGATCGCGACGAGGAAGGCATGGCCTCTAGGGTACGGCGCCGAACTGGGTGGACCGCCCCAGACCTGACAAATGCGCGAAAGAGGTGTATAACGCAAAGACCATCAGGGGGCGATTGCACCATATGGCATCTCATCCCCTAGGATCGGTCAAGAAGTTGCCAAGGAGGGGCCTTGGCACGAAAGCCGCTCAGTGTAGAGAGGTGGGGAATGAACGCCAAGTTCGATGAGGAGTGGACCCTTCGGGCTGCGTGCGCGAAGCGTTCGCCGGACGAGCTGTTCGTCCAGGGGGCAGCGCAGCGGCAAGCCCGCGAGGTCTGTTTCGAGTGCCCGGTACGGCTGGAATGCCTGGTGGATGCCCTGGACAACCGCATCCAGTACGGCGTCTGGGGCGGGATGACCGAGCGGGAGCGCCGCGCGCTGCTGCGGCGAGCGCCGTCGGTGGAGTCGTGGCGGTCCACGCTGGACGATGTGGACCGGGACGAGATCACCGAGGAGATCGGGCGCCGCTGGCCCGCACCGCGACCGCGCAGACGCACCGAGAGCACGAGGGTGCTCAGCAGCGCACCCCCGCCGGACCAGGCTGCCGCCGAGGCCGGCGGGAACGCCCCCGCGGCAGCCGCGCGGGGTGCGTAGGATCAGTGCCATGACACGCTGGGAGTACGCAACCGTTCCGCTGATCGTCCACGCCACCAAGCAGATCCTCGACCAGTGGGGAGATGACGGGTGGGAGCTCGTGCAGGTGGTGCCCGGTCCCGACGGGCAGGGCCTGGTGGCCTACCTCAAGCGAGAGAAGCAGTGAGCGTCGCCCAGCGTCTCGCCGAGCTCGGGTTCACCCTGCCGGACGTGGTGCCGCCGGTGGCGGCCTACGTGCCGGCCGTGCGCCACGGCGACCTGGTCTACACCGCCGGGCAGCTGCCCATCACCGACGGGAAGCTGCCCGCAGTGGGCAAGGTCGGCACCGGCGACGGTCTGGTGGACCCGGACACCGCCCACGACCTGGCCCGGCAGGCGGCGCTGAACGGGCTGGCCGCGGCAGCGTCGCTGGTCGGCGACGTGGAGAAGCTGCGCCGGGTGGTCAAGGTGGTCGGCTTCGTGGCCTCGGACCCGTCCTTCACCGCTCAGCCGCAGGTGATCAACGGCGCCTCGCAGGTGCTGCAGGAGATCTTCGGCGACGCGGGTGTGCACGCGCGCTCCGCGGTCGGGGTGTCCGTGCTGCCGATGGACTCCCCGGTCGAGGTGGAGCTGATCCTCGCGGTCGACTGAGCCGACCTGCGCGGGCGCGACCGTGGCGCCCGCGCGGACTGCGTGGCCCAGCGGGCTGAGTGGCTCAGCGCGCCCGGTGGCCCAGCGGGCCCGGTGGGCCTCAGCGCGCCCGGTGGGTGAGCCGGTCGATGTCGATCAGCACCACGGAGCGCCCCTGCAGCTGCAGCCAGCCGCGGTTGGAGAACTCCGCCAGTGCCTTGTTCACCGTCTCCCGGGTGGCGCCGACCAGCTGGGCCAGCTCCTCCTGGGTGAGGTCGTGGGTGACCCGGAGCCCGGCCTCGGTGCGCTCGCCGAACCGGCGGCCCAGGTCCAGCAGCGCCTTGGCGACCCGTCCGGGCACGTCGGAGAAGATCAGGTCGGCGACCTTGTTGTTGGTACGGCGAAGGCGCAGCGCGAGCGAGCGCAGCAGGTGCTGGGAGACCTCCGGGCGGGCGTCCAGGATCTGCAGCAGCCCCTGGTGGGAGAGCTCGACCAGCTCGCTGGTGGCCAGCGCGGTCGCGGTCGCGGTGCGCTTGCCCGGGTCGTACAGGGACACCTCACCGAGGATCTCCCCGGGACCGAGGATGGCGAGCAGGTGCTCGCGGCCGTCCGGTGCCATGTGGCCGAGCTTGACCTTCCCGGAGCCGATCACGAACAACCGGTCGCCCTGGGCGCCCTCGTGGAAGATCTCCTCGCCACGACGGAACGTGAGCTCGGTGGTGCGCTCCCGAACCGCGCGATAGCTCTC
>CAZMDO010000550.1:0-2028 GCA_964564445.1 uncultured Ruaniaceae bacterium
ACGGCGGAGCTTCCGCGCCGTAGCCACGCCCCCCGGGGGAGGCACGTGGGTGGGGGTTCCGGGTGGGCCCGGGCTGCACGCACCCGCTGGCGGCTGCCCGGGTGGGCCGGGGCGCCGGCCGCGGCCGGATCGTCGCCACGGGTTGGCCACGGCCCTCGCGGCGGCGTACCCTGTGACCAGGAACGCTACAGTGCGTGTAGCGTATCGAGATCGGCTCTGGTGACAGGCCACTGATCAGCGCAGCGAGGGCGGACCGCATGGCATTCGACATCGACCGGTTCGCGCGCGACTCCGTGCGCGTGGGCTGGGAGGACCTCGACCTGGAGGTGTTCCGCACCGACCCGCTGCCGCCGGAGTCCGTGCGCACCCTGCGCTACATGTGCGACGTCGAGTACCACACCGTCTGCTACCTGCGGGACATGCTGGTCACCCGGTCCCGGCGGGAGACCGAGGTGAACGCGTTCATGACGATGTGGAACCGCGAGGAGTTCTGGCACGGCGAGGCGCTCGCGCACGTGCTCTCCCTGCACGGGGTGACCGTCTCCTACGACGAGCTGAAGGCCAAGCGGGTCAAGCTCGGCTGGAAGGACCGGCTGGCACCGCTGAAGCAGTCGGTGCTGTCCAACCTGGTCGGCAAGGACTTCGTGGCGGTGCACATGATCTGGGGTGCGGTGAACGAATGGTCCGCGTCGGCCGCGTACAAGCGGCTCGCCGTGCTCGAGGGGCACCCGGGCCTGGCGGTGCTGCTGCGCCGGATCGCCGCACAGGAGGCCCGGCACGTGGCCTTCTACGCCACCCAGGCCCGCACCCGGCTCACCGGCAGCCCGAAGGCGCAGAAGCTGGCCCGGCTTGCGCTGTCCACCGCCTGGCGACCGGTCGGGTCCGGGATCGCCACCGACGCCGAGGTGACGCACGTGATGGGGCACCTGTTCGGCGGGCCGGAGGGCCGCAAGGAGATCGACGCCATCGACCGGCACATCGCCAAGCTGCCCGGGATGGACGGGCTGACCATCGTGGGCGACTCGCTCGACGCGCGCGGCATCGCTGCATGAGCGCGACCGATCGGGAGTGCGGGTCTCCCCCACCTGTGCGCACTGGAACACCCTTAGCGCATCGGAACCAGGCTGCACGGTGGTTCGAACGCGCAAAGGGTGTTCCAGCGCGGCGACGGTGGAGCTGAGCGGTGAGCTTCGACGTCAAGGCGTACACCCGCACACCGATCGACCTGCGTCCGGCGAACCTGGACCTGGCCGCGCTCGCGGACCTGGACGACGCCACGGTGGCGGTGCTGGACCACCTGTGGCACGTGGAGCGCGGCGTGCTGGACCTGATGCGGGACGTGCTGGTCACGCCCACGCACGCGGAGTCGGAGGTGACCGCCTTCCTGGTGACCTGGGGGTACGAGCAGTACTGGCTCGCCCAGACCCTGCACGAGGTGCTCGCTACGAACGGTGGGCCGGCAGAGCCCGGCCGGGACGCCGTCGTCGGCAGGCTGGTGCGCGGGTGGGACGACCGGGCCCGCCCGATGCTGCACTCGGTGCGCACCAACCTGCTCGGTGAGCAGGTGGTGGCCGGGCACCTGATGGCCGGCTGGCTGGACACCGCCGCGCTCGAGCTCGCCTACCGGAGCCTGGCCCGGGTGGCACCGGCGTGCGGCGAGCTGGTGGCACAGGTGCTGCCGATGAAGCAGCGGCACCTGGACTTCTACACCGCGCAGCTGACCGCACGGCTGACCGAGGCGGCCGCGGCCCGGCACGCCCGCCGCGCCGCCCGCTCCTGGCGCTGGCCGGGCACCCGGTACGCCGGGCACCGGGCCGTGCTGCCGGTGGTGCGCACTCTGCTGGCCGACCCTCGGGCGCGCCCCGAGGTGGCGGCCGTGGACGCCCGCGCGGCGCGCCTGCTGGACGTGGCACCGCTCACACCTGTGCGCTCGGCGCTGGGTCGTTTCGTCCGCAGAGGCAACGGGTGGCCCGGCTTCCGCGTACAGTAACCGGAGTGTCGGAGGATTTGAAGAACGCCCACGTCCTG
>CAZMDO010000551.1:0-2020 GCA_964564445.1 uncultured Ruaniaceae bacterium
CCGCCCTGCGCAGCCCGCCGCTCGAGGCGGAGCGGGACCGGCTCGCCGCCTGGACGCACCAGCACCGGTCCCTCGCCGCGGTGGGCCGTCGGGGCGCGGAGGCAATTATCGCCGCCGCGCACGTCGACTGATCGGTGCAGGTCGTTGAGCCCCGATCACTGCCACAGTGCGGCGATCGGCATCGCCCAGAGCCGGTCGCCGAGCGGGTAGGTCGTCGTTCCGGTGTACAGCACGATGCCCCGCCGGAATCGGGGTCCGACCTGGTCGCGCAGCCACGCGAGGTGTCTGGCGGTGCGCACATCTACGGCGCTAGCGGCCTTGACCTCTACTCCGATGAGCTCGCCTGACGCAGACTCGAGCAGCAGGTCGATCTCCCGTTCTTGGTTCCTGTCGCGGAGGTGATGGGCGGTGAGAACGGGCTGGGTGAGCTGCAGGAGCGGTCGGAGCTGGGCGAAGACGAAGGTGTCGATGAGCCGTCCTAGGCGATCATGGTTCCTCAGGACACCATCGACGGAGTCCCCGACCAAGTGCGCGGCAAGGCCAGGGTCGAGGACGTAGTACTTCGGGATCTTTGCCAAGCGGTTGAGGCGGTTGCTGGACCAAGCGGGCACCCGCTCGATGATTCGAAGGTCCTCGAGGAGGTCAAGGTAGCCGGCAGCGGTCCGATGGTCGATCTGTGCCGCCGAAGCCAGGGTGGCCATCGTCGGCTGACCGGCCGTGTTCAGCGCAACGGCACGGAGCAGGGCTGCGAGCCGGGCTGGCGCGCGAACCTGCGTCAGCTCCGACACATCGTGCCGGATGAGATGTTCGAGGTAGCCGCGATACCAGGTGGTTCGGGCGAAGTCAGAGAGACCAAGGGCCTCGGGGAATGCGCCGTGGGTGGCGAGCGTGAGGTAGTCGACCAGGCCGACGGGGCTGCCCAGCTCTGCCACCGCCAATTCGTTCGCACCGACGATGTCTTTGATGGCTTCCTCGGCACGACCGGTGCGAAGCTGTTCCGCCACAGTGAGGCCGTACATCGATAGGGGTACGACACGGCCCGTGGCCGGCCATGCCGGTTCAAGGCGGGCACGCACGCTCCCCGTCAACAGGTAGCGGCCGGTGCCCTCTCCGCTGTCTACCGCACGCTTGACCGCGCCCATCGACTCGGGAACGACCTGCCATTCGTCGATGAGCACCGGCAGGCGTTGTGCTGCGAGCACGTCATCAGGTGCGGCCCGAAATGGACCAGCCTGTTCCTGCCGATCGAGCCGTAGGACCGACCCTGCCCGTCGTAGTGCAGTCGTGGTCTTGCCGCAGCCACGTGGACCGGTGAGCAGCACGGCGGGGAGCTCGCCCAGCAGGCGGTCGAGGGCGACATCGATATGTCGTGGCGTGTACGAATCCACTCGGAACGTCACCTCCCGCTCTGATGTAGGTTTAGCAGGCTCGCTAATGTCAATTTAGCAGAAGAGATGATGGAGGTATAGCAGGATGGCCGAATGGAGTCCCGGCAGGAGCAGCGGGCCATGATCGGTCAGTGGCCACAGCCGAGCTGGGCGGTGACCGCAGCCGAGCTGGGCGGTGACCGCAGCCGAGCTGGGCGGTGACCGCAGCCGAGCTGGGCGGTGACCGCTGCACCCGGCGGGCGCGCCCGGTCACTGCCCCGCCCCACCTACGCATAGGGTTTGGCTCAGGCCACGCCGACAGCACGAGCGCGGCCCGGACCGGAGGAGGAGGTGAGCCGCGTGGGTGCGCTGTGGCGGATCATGCGCGACCTGCTCGCCGAGCTGCCCCGGGGCTCGAGCCGGTTCATCCTGGTGTTCGCCGGCGCCACCTCGGCCCTGGCGATCCTGGACGTCGCCGCCCTCGGCCTGCTCGCCCTCACCCTCTCCCCGATGCTCACCCAGCAGTCGCTGACCCTGCCGGTGGTCGGTGAGATCCCACCGGAGCAGCTGCCCTACCTGCTCATCGGTGTGGGCGCATTGATCATCGCCAAGAGCGTGCTGGCGATCGGGCTGCAGTGGCTGGCCACCCGCCG
>CAZMDO010000552.1:0-2017 GCA_964564445.1 uncultured Ruaniaceae bacterium
TGCTGTTCCCTTCTGTGACCGGTCGAGATGCGTCTTCCCCAACGATCTCGCGCGTCCACTTCTGAGAACCGCTCGCGGCGTACGGCTGTGATTATGCCGTAGATCCGCGGATTTGTCGCCCCCGGGTCAGAACCGCTCCCGCACGGTGCGCAGCGCCTCCTTGCGCACCGGGCCGCTCAGCCGGGACAGGTACAGCTTCCCGTCCAGGTGGTCGTACTCGTGCTGCAGGCAGCGGGCCATCAGCCCGGAACCGGCGACCTCGACGGCGTTGCCGTCCAGGTCGATGCCGCTCACCCGGGCGTAGGCTCCCCTGGTGGTGGGGTACCACAGCCCGGGCACGGACAGGCAGCCCTCGTCACCGTGCTGCTCCTGGACCGAGACCTCCACGAGCTGCGGATTGAGCACGTAGCCGAGCTCGCCCTCGATGTTCCAGGAGAACGCGCGCAGGCTCACCCCGATCTGGTTGGCGGCAAGTCCGGCGCGCCCGTCGGCGTCCACCGTCTCCAGCAGGTCGGTCACCAGGGCGCGCACCCGGTCGTCGATGCGGGTGATCTCCTCGCACCGGGTGCGCAGCACCGGGTCACCGACGATGCGGATCTCTCGTACGGCCATCGCTCAGAAGTCCGCCAGCGACCAGGCATAGGTGGGCTGCTCGCCGGTGAAGTCCAGGAACGGTGACCAGGTGACCAGGGTGGCCTCCGGCGGCGCGTCCACCAGCGACCAGCCGGTGAACGTCTCCCCGGGCCCTACGTCCGTGGGGGCCTGCTGCTCCTGGCTCAGGCAGAACAGCCCGGACGTGCCGCTGGCCTCCAGCGCGGTGCCGTTCTCGTTCGCCAGCCCGACCTCGAACCCGATGAAGCTGTAGGTGCCGGACCCCTCCGCCAGCGCGGGGAGCGTGGTGAACTCGAACTCCAGTGCGATGTACTCACCGGTCGGTTCCGGGCAGATCATCGCCTGCGACCCCTCGGGCTGCCAGTCTCGCTGGACGCTGACCAGCGCGACCTCCACCTCCGGCTGGCCGTCCACCCCGAGCACCTGCGCGCTCTCCCCGGGGGCGAGCATCACCAGGTCGCCGGCGGGCGTGCCCGCGCCCGGGTCGTCCGTCGACGGCGGCGTGGTGGCGTCGTCGGTGGGCGCGGGGGTGGTGGCGTCGTCGGTGGGTTCGGGCGTGCTCTCCTGGTCGGTCGGTTCGGTGGTCGCGGTCCGCGACGGCGTGGTGTCGCCTTCCGCTTGCTCGTCGCCTCCGGACAGCAGCCGGACGCCGAGCACGATGAGCAGCGCGAGGATGACCACGGCGACGATGCCGCCGACGATCAGCGGGGTGTGGTTCTTCTTCCCGGGTGCATCACCGGGCCCGAACGGGCCACCGGGTGGTGGGCCGCCTCCCGGGCCCCCGAACTGCGGGCCGGAGCCGGGTGGGGGCGCGGGCGAGTATCCGCCGGCTGCGTGCTGCGCACCGCCGGGCTGGTAGCCGCTGGCCGGTGCGTACCCGGACGGCTGGTACCCGCCTGGTTGCGCATACCCAGCCGGCTGGCCGGGGCCCTGCGGCGCGGACGGTCCAGCCTGCGGCGGGACGCCGCCCCAGCCGGCTCCGGGCTGGGCCGGGAACTGCTCGGTGGCCGGCTGGGCGGGGAACTGCTCGGTGGCCGGCTCGGCCGGGAACTGCTCGGTGGCCGGCTCGGCGGGGAACTGCTCGGTCGCCGGCTCGGCACCGGTCGCCTGCTCCGCCACGGCAGCATCGTCGGCGGCGCCGTCGTCGTCGAGCGCGGGCGCGGCCGGTGCTTCCGCCAGCGGTGCACCGTCTCCTGGCGCTCCCGCGGGAGCGCCGCCAGCAGCCGCCGGGGCGTCAGTCAGCCAGAACTCCCAGCCCTCGGGGGCCGGCGGCCAGGCCGGGTCCGGCTGCCAGCCCTCGGGCGGGCGCCAGCCCTCCGGCGGTTGCGGCCAGCCGGGCGGCGGGTTGAAGCGGTACGCCAAGGTTCCTCCCCAGGGACGTGCGCGGACCCCGCGCGCGAGACAA
>CAZMDO010000553.1:0-2014 GCA_964564445.1 uncultured Ruaniaceae bacterium
GTGCTGAGCTCATCGTTTCGGCTTCAACGGGCTGACGTTGTCCGGGATCGGCGGCAGCCCGGCCGCCTGGCAGGTCATCAGCGCCCAGGATCGCAGGTGCGGCGCCAGGTCGGTGCTGGTCGGCGTCCAGGAGGCCCGGATCTCGATCTCCACCTCACCGGACCGCAGCTCCAGGCCGCCGAAGGTCTCCGAGAGCACCCGGGTCACCGTGCCGGACAGGGAGTGGTAGCCGGCCTCCTGCGCCGCCAGGGCGTCGGTCAACCAGGACCAGCCCACCTCACCGAGCATCGGGTCGCCGGCGAACTCGTCCTCCAGGGTGGCCCGCGCCATCACGATCACCCGGAACTGCCCGTTCCAGGCCTCCTGGCCCTCCGGGTCGTAGAGCACCACGAACCGGCCGGAACCCAGCATCTCGTCCGGATCCTCGCTCGGGTTGACCTCACCGGTGAGGGCCAGGGCGTAGGGAGCGATACGGGTGGGCGGCGGGATCTCCTCCAGGTGCAGCTCCGGCCGCATCCGGTGCCCGCGCAGGCTCAGCAAGGCGGCCTCGAAGTCCGGGGGCGCGACCGGGGTGCGCTGCACGTTCACGTGTACAGGCTAAGCCGACAGCCTGATAGCCGGGCACAGGGCGCGCCGAGGGGGAGCCGGTAGACTCGCCGCGGCCCGCGACCGGACCGTCGGTGCGGCAGGCGCAGGCCGGGCCGACCAGGCAAGGAGGACCCCGACCGGATGAGCTCGACCAGGCTGCGGCCGGTGCTGCTCGGCACCGACCTGGGCATCTACGCGATGGCCCGCTCCTTCCACGAGACGTTCGGGGTCACCTCGGTGGTGATCAGCGAGCTGCCGCGGGGGCCGATCAACGACTCGGCGATCGTGCAGAACGTGTTCACCGGCGCCGGTTCGAGCGATGCGGACGTGCTCAGCGCGCTGGAGGACGTGGCCGCCGAACAGCCGGAGGCCACCCATCTGCTGCTGGTCAACTCCGACCACCAGCTCGCGTTCGTGCTGGCGCACCGGGAACGGATCGAGCAGCACTACGTGGTCCCCTACGCCGATGCGCAGGCGATCGCCCGCCTGGCCGACAAGACCGCCATGTACCAGGTGCTCGCCGACCTGGACATCCCCGCACCGGCCACGGTGGCCGTGCACCCGGACGGTGACCCGCAGTCCTGGCAGCAGGCGGCCGCGGACCTGACCTTCCCGATCGTGATGAAACCGTTCGCGGGGGCGGAGTTCGAGGAGCTGGAGTTCGCCGGGCACCGCAAGGTCTACCGCCTGGAGAGCACCGAGGAGCTGACCACCGAGCTGCACCGGATCGCTGCCGCCGGGTACACCGGCACCATGCTGCTGCAACAGCTCGTCCTCGGCGACGACACCTACAACCGGGTGGTGAACGTCTACCGGGACGGCCGCGGGCAGCTCACCCTGGCAGCCTCCGGGCGGGTGCTGCTGGCGATGCACCAGCCCACGTTCATCGGCAACTCGGCGATCATCCTGGTCGACTACGACGAGACCCTGATCGAACCGGTCCGGGCAGTGCTGGCGGCCGTGGACTACCGCGGGTTCGCCAGCGTGGACGTCAAGGTCGACGCCCGCACCGGCGTGGCCTACCTGCTGGACATCAACCCGCGCCCGGGCCGGTCGCACTACTACGCCGGCGTCGGCGGTGCGTCGGCCGCCCGGAGCGTGGTGGCGGACTTCGTCACCGGCACGGCGCTGGCCACCCAGCGGGCCACCGCCCCCGGCGTGTATGCCTACATCCCCACGTTCGTGCTCGGCCACTACGTGCGTGACCGGGCGCTGCTGCGCCGGGTGCGCGCGGTGCTCCGCCGCCGCCGGGCGGTGCACCCGCTGGCCTACGCCGCCGACCGCAACCTGAAGCGGTGGTGGTACCGCACCCTGGCGCAGGTGAACCAGCTGCGCGGCCTCTGGCGCTACTACCGGCGCCCCACGGACTCCGGTTTCTGACCCCGCCCACACCCGGGTCGTCAGGTCAGACGTGCGCCCTGGCGCA
>CAZMDO010000554.1:0-2010 GCA_964564445.1 uncultured Ruaniaceae bacterium
CTTACGGCTCCTGTCCCGGTCGGAAGGTCTGGTAGGTCACGGTGAGCTCGTGGTCGGGCTCGTCGGCCGGGTCCATCGCCGAGGTGACGTCGGCCGACCAGGAGTCGGTGTCGCCGACCTCGGTGCCGGCCGGGTCGGTGCCGGTAGCGGTGACCGTGTTCGTGTAGGTGCCCTCGTCCGGGAGGGCGTCCAGGGTGGCGACCAGGCACCAGTACTCGGTGGTCGGGGTCTGGGTGACGGAGTAGTCCGCCGACACCGGGGTCGAGTACAGGTCGTACGGCTGGCTGACCGGCGCACTCGTCACGGTACAGTCGCGGGCCGAGCCGACCGGGAAGACCCGCACGTGGGCCTGGCCGAAGATGCTCTCGCCCCAGTACGGAGGTTCGATCTGGTAGTACAAGCCCTTGTTGCCCTGGCTGAGCGAGTCGACGCGGATCGGGATGGCCAGCTGGTGCTCATCGACCAGCACCTGGGCGTCGTCGCTGCCGACGGTGACCGAGACCGAGTACCCGCTGGGCGGGGCGGTCTGGCTGGAGGCCGGACTCATCGCGGTGTCGGCGACCGTGGTGCTGTTGGCCTCGCCACGACCGACGGCGAAGTACTCGTAACCGCTGGAGATCTGGCCGGTGAGCTGCACCTCGTCCTCCCAGAGGGCGAACGACGCACCGCCGAGGCCGAGCGCTCCACCAACGAGCGCGGCCGCGGCCACGACGGCCACCGAGCGCGTCCGGGATGTCATGGTCTGGCTCACTGGAACCCCACCCCCGTACGGACCTGGTGCAGCTCGACGTCGAAGGTGCCGAGGTCGGCCAGCTGCACGTCGCTGCCTGCGCCGAACCGGTCGTCGAGGTCGGCGAAGTCGAGGCTGATCACCAGGGTGAAGTGGTCGGTGCGGCCGGCATCGTCGGTGTCGAGCTGCTGGGTGGTGTCGTCGAGCCGGAGCTCGGCACCAAGAGCGGTCGGACTGCCGAGCGGGGTGCCGGTGGCGTCAAGCACCGAATAGGTGCCGGTCACCCCCGGGGGCAGGTCGGCCGCATCCGACCAGTCGACCTCAAGCTGGCCGAGCATGTTGTCACCCTGCAGGTGCGTGGTGAAGTGGTAGGTCACGTCGAAGGTGTCCCCCTGCCGGACCAGGAAGTTCTGTGGGTCGATGAGGTGTGCGCCCGCGCCGACGACGTCAGCGGAGGTCTCCTCCCAGACCGGGTCACCGACGGCCTGGATGTCCAGGTCCCCGGCGGTGATGGTCGCCCCGGCCAGCCCGGTCTGCGCGGTCCACAGCGCGAACGTCCCGCCCGCGGCGGTCAGTCCGGCCAGTAGCGCCGTCCCGGCCAGCAGCGGCGTCCGCCATCTGGCTCTCATTGCACTGCTCTCCCTCGTGCTGATGAATTCGTGCTCACGACGACCGCTCCGCGCGGCGCCGGTTGCGCTTGCCGATCACGTCTGTGGCGACCGCGTAGAGGCCGTAGCCCACGAGCGCCGAACCGAGCAGGGCGATCAGCGCCGTGCGGTGCTCGCCTGCAGCGACGCTGAGGTGGCCGATGTAGGGCACGTCGTAGATGACCTCGCCCATGATCTGCTCGGCCTGGATCGGGTCGTCGTCGGCGCCGTTGGCGTCCCCCCGGGTGACGTACCTGGTGCCCTCGGGTCCGCCGAGCTGGATGGCGACGATCCGGTGCGTGATCAGCGTCGGGTCGCCGGAGACCGGTTGAAAGGTGACCACGTCCCCGACGGCGTAGTCGTCCCGGGGGACGGAGACGACCACGTCGCCGGGGGCGTAGGTGGGTTCCATCGACCCGGTGAGGACGGTCAGCGCCTCACCCCCCAGCACCCGGGGCACCACGGCCAGCGCGATCGCCAGGGCGAGGACGCCCACGAGCAGCACACCGGTCGCTCCGGAGAGCGCCGAGCGCCAGAAGCCGGCCGCGGGCTCGCCGGCGTCCGCGGTGCGGTTGTCCGGTTCAGCGGCGGTGATGGCCATCTCTGCTCCTCGTGGGTGGTGGGGGTGGGTGA
>CAZMDO010000555.1:0-2004 GCA_964564445.1 uncultured Ruaniaceae bacterium
ACGTCCGAGGGGCGCTGGGCGGTGGCCGAGGGCAGGTTCTCCGCCAGCGCGAGCCAGCCGGTGACCGCGACCGGCAGCCCGAGCGCGGCGGCGGCGATCACGGTGTGCAGCACCGCGGCCGCACCGGCCATGTCGCTCTTCATCGTCTCCATGCTCTTCGGCGGCTTCAGCGACAGGCCGCCGGAGTCGAACGTGATGCCCTTGCCGACCAGGGCGACCTTGCGCTTCGCGCGGGCGGGGGAGTAGCTCAGCCGGACCAGCCGCGGCGGACGGGAGGACCCCTGGCCCACCCCGGTCAGACCGCCGTAGCCGCCCTCGCGCAGCTGCTTCTCGTCCAGCACCTTGATGGAGACCTTGGTGCCCTTGACCGCCTTCGCGGCCCGCTCGGCGAAGGAGGCCGGGTAGAGCAGGTTCGGGGAGGTGTTCACCAGGTCGCGCACGGCGTGCACGGCGGCGGCGGTCACCTCGGCGCGGGCGACGGCGTCCTTGACGCCCTTGCCGCGGGTGGCGGCGGCGATCTCCACGGCGGCGACCGGCGCCTTGATCGAGTCCTTGTCCGTGCCTGGGCGGTCGTAGACGTAGCTGCCCAGCAGAGCGCCCTCGGCCACCGCGGCCACGTCCTGGACGCCGTCGGTGGGCAGTGCGAGGACCACCTTGCTGGTGCCAGCCAGGGCGGCGGTGGCCGAGCCAGCCGCGCGGCGCAGCCGCTCCCGGCGCCCGTCGGTATCCTCCACGGCCTTGCCCAGGCCCACCAGCACCAGCAGGTCGGCCTTGACCGCGTCGCCCGCGGGGATCTTGGTGATCTGGCCGGTGTCGCCGGTGACGCCGAGCAAGGTGATCGCCCGGGCCACCGACTCGGCGGCGCTGCGGGAGAGGAAGTCGGCCCCCTCCACGGTGGCCGACCCGCCGGCGCTGCGGACTCCGATCACCAGGGCGTCGGCGGCGAGGCGGGCAGGGTCCTTGGAGCTGAGATTCAGAGTCGTCACCAGTTCATCGTAGGGGCATGGGCGCTCCGGGGCGGGCGGACACGTGGGCAGGGGCCGGGGCCCGGAGATCGGGGTGCCGCGGGTTCGGGGCGGGCCGGGAGATCGGGGGCCGGGGGTGAGGGCAAGGCCCGCGGACCGGGGTGGCGCCGGTACGGGCGAGGGGCGCAGCCCGGCTACCCTGCTCAGGTGACCCTTACCGTCGGTGTGCTCATCGCCTGCAGCCTGGCCCTCGGTGTCTGGGCGGCCGTGCGCACCGCACGCGACCGGCCGGTGATCACCCGCCAGCTGATCGGCGGGGCGGTGATCGAGGCCGGGATCGTGGTGCAGATGATCGTCGCCGGGGTGCTGGTCGCCACCGGTCACCAGATCGCGGACGGCTTCACCTTCTGGGGCTACCTGGTGGTGGCGCTGCTGGTGCTCCCGGCCGCTGCGGTGGTTGCCGTGGTGGAACGCACCCGGTGGAGCTCCGTGGCGCTCATCCTGGCGTGCGCGACACTGGCTGTGATGCAGCTGCGCGTGCACCAGCTGTGGGGCGGAGCATGAGGGGGCTCGATGGGACAGGACGGAGCAGCACCTCGTGGGATCTGACACCGCGGAGCGGGACGTGACCGAGAACGAGCGGGTGGGTGACGGGCAGGTGGAGGACACCCGCCGGCCCGCCTACGGCCCCGGACGGGTGCTGATCTTCGTCTACGGCGTGTTCGCCGTCTCCGCCACCGCGCGCGCCTCGGTGCAGCTGATCCGCAACGCCGCCGAGGCGCCGCTGGCCTACAGCCTGTCCGCAGTCTCGGCGGTGGTGTACGTGGTGGCCACCGTGGCCCTGGCGCACAACGGCCGCCGGATGCGCCGGGTGGCGTGGGTGGCGGTCAGCTTCGAGCTGGTCGGGGTGATCACCGTGGGCATCCTCTCGGTGACCCACCCGGAGCTGTTCCAGCACGACTCGGTCTGGTCCCGGTTCGGTGCCGGGTACGGGTACGTGCCGGCGGTGCTGCCGGTGCTCGGCCTGTTCTGGATGTGG
>CAZMDO010000556.1:0-2003 GCA_964564445.1 uncultured Ruaniaceae bacterium
TTCCCGGTGGCGATGGCGGTGATGGCCCGGGAGGACTTCCCGCTGCCGCTGCTGGGCATGGTGCACGTGGCCAACCGAGTCGAGTCCCACCGCCCGCTGCACACCGGTGAGCACCTGACGGTGCGGGCGTGGGCGGAGAACCTCACCGCGCACCGCAAGGGCACGCAGGTGGAGCTGGTCACCGAGGTCATCGGGTCTGCCGCCGACGGCGTGGCCTGGCGGGGCAGGTCCACCTACCTGGCCAAGGGGCGCGCCCTTCCAGGTCTGCCGGCAGCGCCGGAGTCGGCGCCGGCGGGTGCGGCCTGGGGTGAGGAGCTGCCGCAGCCAACGGCGCTCTGGCACCTGGGCGCGGACACCGGGAGCCGCTACGCGGAGGTCTCCGGGGACCGGAACCCGATCCACCTGGGCTCGGTGCCGGCGCGGCTGTTCGGGTTCAAGCGGGCGATCGCGCACGGGATGTACACCGCCGCGCGGGCGCTGAGCGCCTCGGGGGTGGAGCACGGCGCGGCCGGCGCCGAGGCGTTCACCTGGGACGTGACCTTCGGCAAGCCGGTGCTGCTGCCCGGCCGGGTGGCGTTAGCCGTGCGCCCGGCCAGCGGTGGCGCGGAGTACCTGGGCTGGAACCCCCGCTCCGGCGCCCGCCACTTCAGCGGATCGGTCACCCCGCTGCACTGACCGGCAGCTGTCTCCTCCACCTCACCCACGCCCTCGGCGAGATGACCCGTGCGCACCAGTTCCAGCGCTCGAGCGGTGCTCTGGCGTCAGCTCGCGGACTGTGGCACGCGGCCCGAGCCGGTCAGGCCGAGAGCTCGACCTCGTCGCCGACCGTGATCGTGCCACCGCCGGCGGCCGGCAGCATCAGCACCCCGAAGCTCGGCTGGTCCTTGCCGAGGGCGCGGGTCAGGGTGGTCATCACCGGCGCGTCCCGCAGCCCGGTGTCGGGGTTGGCGTGTGTGGCCAGGCAGCGCACGATCGGTGCGGTCACGTCGAAGGTGACCGCACCGATGCGCACCTGGCGGCCGACCAGCTCGTCCTCGGCCCAGGCGTCCAGCCCGGCCAGGGCGATGTTGGACCGGAACCGGCGTTCGTCCAGCACGGTGCCGACCGCCTCGCCCAGAGCCGCCAGGCTGCTGCGGGAGTGGGCGGTGACGAAGCCGCGGGGCCGGTCGGTGAAGGTGGCGGTGTGCCCGTCCCCGACCAGGGACAACGGCAGGTGGCCCGCCCGGGCGAGCCGGGCGCCGTCGGGCGTGGCGAGCAGGTACTCGGTGACGGCCGAGACCAGACCGGCGCGACCGCCGTCGTCCAGACGCTCCTGGGCGAGCACCTCGCCATCGGCACGCAGCAGCACCTCCCCGCCGGTGTAGTCGAGCGCCAGCCGGGTCAGCGCCGGGTAGTCCCGCACGCACAGGCCGCCACCCTTGGGCCAGTAGTCCAGCCCGTCGCGTTCGGCCGGCTCGGTGGCGCTGGCGTACCGGAACGCGAGCACCCGGTCCCCGGCGATCCGCCCGCCCGGCTCCACCTGGAGCTCCTCCCGCTGCTCGGGGGCGAAGCCCTTGATCGGGTACCGGTACAGGGCGGCGACGTGAGGCACGGTGCCCATTGTGCCCCGGCGTGGCTGCGTCACCGGCCGGTCAGGCGGCCTTCGCCTGCTCCCGCAGGAAGGTGCGGGCATCCGGGTCGGTGACCAGGAACGCGTTGATCCAGCGCGCCTCCGGATGGGCGTCCACCAGGATCGCCTTGGCCGCCAGGGTCAGCGGCACCGCCAGGATCGCTCCGAGCGGGCCGACCACCAGCGTCCACAGCGTCAGGGACAGGAACGAGACCACCGGGCTGAGCCCGACCGCATCCCCGGTGACCTTCGGCTGGATGATGGTCTGGATCGTGAAGTTCAGCACGCAGTACGCCGCGATCACCCACACCATGTCGGTCAGTCCGCCGTCCAGCAGGGCGAGCAGGGCCGCGGGCACCAGGCCGATGATGAACCCGACGTTCGGGATGTAGTT
>CAZMDO010000557.1:0-2002 GCA_964564445.1 uncultured Ruaniaceae bacterium
GGCGATCATCGCCACGGTCACCGCCGCGGAGGAACCGAGCCCGAACTTGCGGCCGGTGCCGTCCTCCAGCTCGGAGAGGATGCGGACGTCGAAGTAGGCCGGTTCCAGGCCGCGGTCCGCGCGCAGCCGGTCCACGGTGCGCAGCGTGGAGATCACGTAGTCGCGCGGGTCGTGGTCCACCACGATCCGCCCGCCGTCCGCCTCCCGCGCCCACACCAGCGGGCCACGCTCGTAGGCGCTGGAGTGCACCCGGCCCACCCCGGCCGCCGGTTCCCCGACCTCCAGCTGCACGGTCAGGTACCGGTCCACGGCCACGAGCACGGCCGGCTGACCGGGCTCGACCACCGCGTACTCCCCGGCGATGTAGAGCTTGCCGGGTGCTTGCGCGCGGATCACGACCCGGCCTCGGCGCTCGCCCCGGTGGCGGGCTGGGTGGCGGCGCTGTGCTGGGCCGGGCCGGGCTGGGCCGGGGCGGGGACCGCGGTGCCGGGCAGCAGGTGCGCACCCGGCCCGGCGCCGGTGGTCCGCACCCGCTCCGCGCCGACGACGTCACGCAGCCGGGCAGCCACGGCCTCGGCCTGCTCCGGGCGCACCAGCACGGCCACGTTCGGTCCAGCATCGGCCGTGGAGTAGGCCTCCACGCCCTCCTCGCGGAGGGCCACGACGGCGTCCATCACCTCGATGCTGCGCGGCTGCAGGTACCGGATCGGCGGTTCGGTGGAGGCGATCAGGGCGTGCATGCGCAGCGCGTGCGACTCGGTGATCTCGCCGATCCGGGTGAAGTCACCCGCCCGGCAGGCCGCGACCATCTCGGTCAGCGTGGTCTCCGTGCTGGTGATCCAGGCGACGAAGTACGGGGACGTGCTCGCGGTGCGGCGCATCGCCTCCCGGGAGGAGACCGCCTTGGCACCGGTATCCACGGTGGCGATCACCATGGCCAGCTCCGGGGCGGGGACCTCTTCGGCGAAGGAGGACTCGTCGTCGGTGCCGGCGTGCCAGAGTGCCACGTTGCCGATCACCGAGCGGGCGGCCGAGCCCGAGCCGCGGCGGGCCAGACGGCTCAGTGCGCGGGTGTCCAGGTCCAGGCCGTAGGCGGCGGCAGCGGCAGTGGCCAGTGCGGCGAACCCGGAGGCCGAGGAGGCCAGGCCGGCCCCGGTGGGGGCCTCGTTCACCGAACGGACCCGGGCGCGGGCGGTGGACCCGGCGCGCTCGCGGACCAGATCGAGGAACGCGGTGACCCGCTCGGCAGGCACGCCGGCGGCCGTGGTGCCGTTCAGCTCGAAGGTGTCGTGGTCGTCGTCGGGCTCGAGGCTGACCGTGGTGGTGGTGCCGAACGCGTCTAGGGTCAGCGACAGGCTGCCCGCGACCGGGAGGATCAGCTCCTCGTCGCGCTTGCCCCAGTACTTCACCAGGGCAAGGTTCGGGAAGGCGCGGGCAGTGGCAGCGCCCGCCGTGGGCCGTGCGATCATCGGGCGGGCACCGTGGTGGTCCAGGTGCGCGGGGCGCCCGCAGCGCGCAGCGCGGCGCCGAGCTGGTCGGCGTGCTCGGTCGAGGTGGCCAGTGCGATGATGCACCCGCCCTGCCCGCCGCCGGTGAGCTTGGCCCCCGGGGCGCCGGCGGCCAGGGCAGCTGCTACCAGCGCGTCCAACCGGTCGTCGCTGACGCCCAGGCCGGCGAGGAGCCGGTGCGTCTGGGTCATCCGTGCACCGAGCGCCGCTCCGTCCCCCTCGTTCAGGTCGCTGGTGGCGGCCTCGGTGAGGGCGGCGATCTGGTCGATCACCCCGTCCACCGCGACCGGGTCGGCGTCCCGACGGGCCCGCACCTGCGCCACGGCCTGGGCGGTGGAACCGGACGCACCGGAGTCAGCCAGGGTGAACACCAGCGAGCCGCCGACCTGCACCGGGCTAGCCAGCCCACGCTGGAACCGGATCGGACCGGTGGCGGTCACGGCGCGGGCGTCCAGGCCGCTCGGGTTGCCGTGCGCCACCCGCTCGGCCTCCTG
>CAZMDO010000558.1:0-1997 GCA_964564445.1 uncultured Ruaniaceae bacterium
CCGCACCTCGCCCATGGTGTCGTGCTCGATGCGGTAGGCGGTCTCGTCGGTCATCAGCTGTTCACTGCTCCACTTCGCTCCAGTTCTGGTGCCTGGGGCCAGTATCGCACCCGGCCGGGGCCGTGCGGCCGGGGAACATCGCGGCCCGGCGGCGGGTTGTCTCCGGTATGACACAGCGCGAGGTCGACCGGCAGAACTACGTCCAGCCCGCCACCGACTGGGTGCGCAAGCAGCTCGATGCGATCGATGCGGCCGGCGGGGACACCGCTGCCGTGGAGATCCAGGGCCGACCGGTGGTCGTGGTGACGATGATCGGGGCACGCTCCGGCCGGCCGCGCCGGGTGCCGCTGATGCGCGTGGCACACGAGGGCCGGTACCTGGCGGTGGCCAGCAAGGGCGGTGCACCCACGAATCCGCAGTGGGTGGCCAACCTGCGTACGCACCCCGACGAGGTCAGCGTGCTCGACGGCACCACCGAGGTGCCCATGACCGCTCGGGAGATCGCCGGCGCCGAGCGCGCCACCTGGTGGCAGCGCGCGGTCGAGGCGTTCCCGTCCTACGCGGACTACCAGGAGAAGACCGACCGGGAGATCCCGGTGTTCCTGCTCGAGCCGCGCTGATGCGCGAGTCGCGCTGAGCGAGGAGGCGACGGGTGCGCGCGGTGATCCTGGGCGGGACCGGCGCGATCGGCGGGGCGACCGCTGCGCGTCTGGCCGCGGCGGGCTGGCAGGTGGCGGTGACCGGCCGGGACCCGGAGGCGATGCCCGCTGCCCTCACCCGAGCCGGGGTCTCCTTCCACGCGATCGACCGAGCCGACACAGCGGCGATCGCCGAGCTGGTCGCCCCGGGCACCGATGTGCTCGTCGACCTGCTCGCCTACTCCGCGGCGCCGGTGCGCACCCTGCTGCCGGTGCTCGCCGACGTCGGCGCACCGGTGCTGGTCTCCAGCCGCGCCGTCTATGCAGATCCCGCCGGTCGCCACGTCAACGCCGAGGAGCCGCCGTGCTTCCCCGGCCCCGTACGCGAGGACACGCCAACGGTTCCCCCGGCGAGTGACGCCGTCGACCCCTTCACCCGGGAGGGCTACGCCCCCGGGAAGGTCGCCGCCGAGCAGACCGCGCTGGACAGCGGTCTGCCGGTGACGGTCCTGCGCCCGGCGAAGGTGCACGGACGCTGGGCGCGCAACGCCCGCACCCGCCCGTTCGTCGAGGCGATCGCGGGCGGCGCCGATCGCATCGAGCTGGTCGCCGGTGACGCCGTGGACCAGCTGACCGCCGCCGCCAACGCCGCCGCGCTGATCGAGGTGGTCGCCGCCCGCCCGGGCGCGCGCATCCTGAACACTGCCGACCCGGACGCCCCGACCGCAGCGGAGATCGTCACCGCCATCGGCGACCACCTCGGCTGGTCCGGCACGGTGGACCTGCTCGACCCCGGCGCTGTCGGTGAGGATGACCCTGACCGCGGCCGCAACCCGTGGCGCAGTGCGCACCCGTTCGTGCTGGACACGAGCGCTGCCGTCGAGCTCGGCTACCGGCCCGTGGGGACGGCGCTGGACCTCCTCGCCGAGGAGGTCGAGTGGGTCCGCGCCGGCGAGTGACTCAGTGCTCGATCAGCCGCCGCCCCCAGGTGGTCACCGCCTGCGGCTGGTAGCCGAGCGCGGCGTAGAAGTCGGCCGCCGGGTTGCCCTCGCGCACCATCAGCTGCACCTTGACCGCGCCCCGGGCCGCCAACCACTCCTCGGCAGCCGTCACCAACGCACGGCCGTGGCCGTCGCCCCGGTGCTCCGGGTCCACGGCGAGGTAGTAGAGCCAGCCGCGGTGCCCGTCGTAGCCGGCCAGCACGGTGGCGAGCACCTGGTCCTCGGTGCGCAGCGCGCGACCGGTCTCGGTGAGCAGCAGCACGGTGCTGCTCGGGTTGACCAGCGCGGCGCGAAAGTCCGCAGGCGGGTCGTTCCACGGCCGGGTCAGGTCGCAGGCGCGCCAGAGGTCGACGACGGC
>CAZMDO010000559.1:0-1987 GCA_964564445.1 uncultured Ruaniaceae bacterium
TGGTTGCCGGCGCTGGCGGCGAGCACCCCGGCCCGCTTGTGCTCCTCGCTGAGCCGGGACATCCGGGTGTAGGAGCCGCGGATCTTGAACGAGCCACCGGTCTGCAGGTTCTCGCACTTGAGCCACACCTCGGCGCCGGCCAGCTCGCTGATCGCCCGGCTGTACTGCACCGGGGTGCACTGCACCACGCCGCGCAGCGCCTCGGCCGCCGCCCGCACCGCCTCCAGGGTCACGGTCATGCTCGCCTCGCCCGCACCCGTTGGATCAGCCGGGGCATCTCGTGGTGCGGGTCCTGCCCACCGTTGAGGTAGTGCAGCACGGTGTTGGCCACCGCGGCCACCGGCACCGCGAACAGCGCGCCGACCACCCCGCCGACCATCGTGCCGGTGGCGACCGCGAGCAGCACCGCCACCGGGTGCATCTTGAGCGCGCGGCTCATCAGCAACGGCTGCAGCAGGTGGCTCTCCGCCTGCTGCACCAGCAGCACCACCCCGAGCATGGCCACGGCGATCCAGATGCCCTGGTCCACCAGCGCGACCGCCACCGCCACCGAGCCGGTGACCACGGCACCCACGATCGGGATGAACGACCCGACGAACACCAGCACACCGAGCGGCAGGGCGAGCGGCACGCCGAGCAGCCAGGCACCGAGGCCGATACCCAGACCGTCGATGAACGCCACCAGGACCTGGGTGCGGGCGTAGCTGCCGAGGCTGATCCAGGCCTTCTGCCCGGCCACGTCCACCCGGGCCCGCGCCGTCAGCGGGAACAGCCGCACCAGCCACCGCCAGATCACCGACCCGTCCTTGAGGAAGAAGAACAGGCAGAAGAGGGTGATCAGGGTGCCGGCGAGCACGTGCCCCACCGAGGTGCCCACGGACAGCGCCCCGGCGAAGATGGTCTGCGCGTTGGACTCCAGCTGCTGCTGGATCTGCCGCACGTAGGCGTCGATGTCCTCCTGGCTGAGCTGCAGCGGGCCGGTGGACAGCCAGCTGAGCAGCTCCTGGAACCCCTGCCAGGCGGTGTTGGCCAGGTCCTGGATGCCGGAGCCGATCGAGGCGCCGGCCAGGGTGAGCAGTCCGGAGAGCACGATGATCGCGCCGAGCATGGTGATCGCGGCGCCCCCTGCGCGGGGCATCCGGTGCCGCTGCAGCCAGTTCACCACCGGCACCAGCAGCGAGGTGAGCAGCGCGGCCACCAGGATGGGCACCACCACGGTCTTGATCTGGATCAGCCCGAACACGGCCACCACGCTGGCCGCGGCGATCACCAGGAACCGCCAGGACCAGGCGGCCATCCCCCGCACTGCTGGCGTCACCGGGGAGCGCTGCGCATCGGACTCGACCACGGCGATCACCTCGCCGTCCTGCCCCTCCTGCTCGGCGGCGAGCGCCGCCGCAGCGGTGACGGCGACATCGTCGAGCTCGCTGTCCGGCGCGGCGGTGCCCTCCGTCCGGCGGGGCCGGGTGCTGCCGCGGCGGTCTCCGGCCGTCTCCTCGTGCCCGGGCCGGGCCGCGTGCTCGCTGCTGCCACGGCCCGGTGTCGGTTCCTGCGGACCCGGTTCCGGGCGCTCTGGTCCGCGGCCGCGTCCCGCCTCGGATGCCGGCTCGTCCTTGCGCATCGCACCACCCTCTCTGGACTGCGATCAGCGTACCTGGGACCGCCCGGCGCGCCAGGGGTGGTCGGCGGTGCCACGCCGGGTGGAATACCTCGCCCCGGGCCGTGTTGAGGCAGGCGTGAAGAGCATCGGATTCCTCTCCTTCGGGCACTGGACGGACCACCCGCAGTCGGCGGTGCGCTCCGCCCGGGACGCACTGGTGCAGTCGATCGAGCTGGCCGTGGCCGCCGAGGAGCTCGGCGCGGACGGCGCCTACTTCCGGGTGCACCACTTCGCCCGCCAGCTCGCCTCCCCGTTCCCGCTGCTGGCGGCGGTCGGGGCGCGCACCGAGCGGATCGAGATCGGTACCGGCGTGATCGACATGCGGTA
>CAZMDO010000560.1:0-1984 GCA_964564445.1 uncultured Ruaniaceae bacterium
CCTCCAGGGCGGCGTTCAGGAACACCTCGGCCGGCAGGAACATCACCACGAACTCCGGGGTGTGCGGCACGTGCTCCCAGTAGGACTTCGACCCCAGCGAGTCGATGTGCTCGCGCACGTGCCGGGCGTGCGCGGCCAACCGCTTCGTGCGCACCTGCTCGTCCGTGGCCTCCATCGCCTCCAGGTACCCGCTGAAGGCGACCTTCGCGTCCACGACCACGTGCTTCTCCCCGGGCAGGGTGACCACCAGGTCCGGGCGGAGCACGCCATCATCGGTCTCGTAGCTGGCCTGCTCCACGAAGTCGACATGCTCGACCATGCCGGCGGACTCCACCACGTTGCGCAGCTGCAGCTCACCCCACCGTCCGCGCACCTGCGGGGCGCGCAGCGCGGTGACCAGCTGGCTGGTCTCGGTGCGCAGGTGCTCCGAGGAGGACCGCATCGCCTGCACCTGCTCGGTGAGCGCCGCGTGCGCGGACAGCCGTTCCTTCTCCGCAGCAGCCACCTCCTGCTTCACCTCCCCGAGAGTGCGGGTGAGCGGCTCCACCAGGTGCCGCACCGCCTCCTCCCGCTTGGCCAGCTCGGCCTGGGACTCCTGCCGGGCCAGCGTCCAGCGCTGCTCCGCCTGCTCCAGGAACGACCGGCTGGTCCGCTCCAGCAGCTTCGCCGAGAGCGCCTCGAACTCGTCGCTGAGCCGCTGGGTGTCCGCCTTGAGCTCCTCGACCCGTTCGGCTGCCCGGCGCTGCTCGGCGGCCAGCTCCCGCTCGTGCGCAGCCTGCTGCAGGTCGGCCCGTTCGTCCGCGGCACGTTCGGCGGCGGCCAGCTCGCGTCGGTGCGCCTCGGCCTGCGCCGCCACCCGCTCGGTCAACCGGGTCACCTCGGCCCGCGCCTGAACGAGGCGTTCGCTCTCCGGCTCGCCGTGACCGCTCTGGCGCCGGGTCAGCAGCACCCCGCCCCCGCCGCCCACGGCCAGGCCGACGAGGAGCGCGCAGATCAACCAGATGATGTCCATGGCCCCACACTGGCAGCCGGCACCGACATCGCCCCCGGTGCCGGGCCGGCAGGTCCGGGCAGGGACCGGGCCGGGGCGCGGGCCGCGACGGTCCCAGCCTCATCACTGCGGCGGAGGCGCACGCTCCACCCCACGGTGGATCCGCGCCTGCCCGGGCGGCTCATAGGGTGAGGACATGAGCGAACCGCAAGGACCGCCGTCGCCGGCACTCCCCGACCCGGGCGCACCGGGGACCGGACCGCACCCGGGTGGCCAGCACGGCCCCGGAGCCCCGCACACCGCCGTGCCCCACGGCCTGCCCGAGCAGCCAGCACCCCCGGACCTCGGCGCTGCGATCTCCATCCGCGGCCTGTGGAAGACGTTCGGGCAGAAGACGGCGGTGGCCGGGATCGACCTGGACGTGCCCCGGGGCAGCTTCTTCGGTTTCGTCGGCCCGAACGGAGCCGGCAAGACCACGACCCTCTCGATGGCCACCGGGCTGCTCCGCCCGGACCACGGCACCGTCGCGATCAACGGGAAGGACTTCTGGACCGACCCGGAGGCGGGCAAGGCCCAGCTCGGCGTGCTGCCCGACGGGGTGCGCCTGTTCGACCGGCTCACCGGCGCCCAGCTGCTCACCTACGCCGGGCTCCTGCGCGGTATGGACCGCCAGACCGTGGACACCCGCACCCAGGACCTGCTCCGCGCCCTGGACCTGACCAAGGACGCCCGGACCTTCGTGGTGGACTACTCCGCCGGCATGACTAAGAAGATCGCGCTGGGCTGCGCGATGATCCACGCCCCGCGGGTGCTGGTGCTGGACGAGCCGTTCGAGGCCGTCGACCCGGTCTCCGCGGCGAACATCCGGGACATCCTCGCCGCCTACGTGCGCTCCGGTGGCACCGTGGTGGTCTCCTCGCACGTGATGGACCTGGTGCAGCGGATGTGCGACCACGTGGCGATCATCGCCGCCGGGCAGATCCGCGCCGCCGG
>CAZMDO010000561.1:0-1977 GCA_964564445.1 uncultured Ruaniaceae bacterium
CCGACCAGCACCGGTTCGGGCACCAGCTCGATCCCGAACGCGGCCTGCACCCCGTCGCGCACCTCACGGGCCAGGTCGACCAGGTCGGCGGCGCACGCCCCGCCGCGGTTGGTCAGCGCCAGCACGTGCTTGCTGGACAGGCCCGCCGGACCGGGCAGCCCGTACCCCTTGGCGAACCCCGCGTGGTCGATCAGCCAGGCCGCGCTGGTCTTCACCCGACCCCCACCGGCCTCGAACCGCGGCGCATCGGCGGGCAGGTGGTCGGCACGGTCAGCGGGCAGGACCGGGTTGGTGAAGAAGGACCCGGCGCTCCAGGTGTCGTGGTCCGCCTCGTCCAGCACCATGCCCTTGCCGGCGCGCAGGGCCAGCACCGCCTCCCGGACCTCCGCCGACGGCGCCCGCTCCCCCAGCCCCACGTCGAGGGTGCGGGCCAGCTCGGGGTAGCGCACCGGGGTGGAGGTGTCCGCGAGCACCATCTGGAAGCTGACCTCCAGCACCACGTACCGAGGCGTGGGCTGCCACGCCCGGCCGGTGCCGTCGTCGACCAGCGAGTCCTTGAGCACCGAGCTGCGGTACCCGAAACCCAGCTCGGAGCGGGCGAGCGTCCGCACCCGGCCGGTGGCCCGGTCCCAGGTGCGCACCGAGGAGATCACCTCGGCGACCTCCTGCCCGTAGGCGCCGACGTTCTGCACCGGGGTGGCGCCGGTGCTCCCCGGGATCCCGGCGAGCGCCTCGATGCCCCGCCACCCCTCGGCCACGGCCCGCAGCACCACCTCGTCCCAGACCTGGCCGGCCGGGACGCGGATCGCGGCCCCGCCGCAGGTGTCCGCCGACTCCACGGTGATACCGCGGCGGGCGTCGCGCACCACCACACCGTCGAAGCCCGCGTCGGCGGCGAGCACGTTGGAGCCCCCGCCGAGCACCAGCAGCGGTACCCGTTCGGCATCGGCCGCGCTGATCGTGGCGATCAGCTCCTCCTCGGAGGCCGCGTGCACCAGGGAGGCCACCGGGCCGCCCACCCGGAGGGTGGTGAGCTGGGCCAGCGTGGCGGTCACGGTGTCCTGCTCAGTGGCCGTCCTCATGACCTGCCACTCTACGACCCGCAGGCTCGGCCGTGGGGCCGGACGGGGCATCGTTCTGCTCCGCACCCCGGGGCGGGCGGGCCGCCGGGATCACCAGCAGGCCCACCACCAGCGGCAGGAGGATCACCAGCAGCGCGCTCCGGGTGCCCACGTGGTCGGCGAGCAGGCCGAGCACACCGGGCCCGACCAGGAACGCGGTGTAGCCGATCGTGGAGACCACCGAGAGGCGGGCCGCAGCCTTCAGCGGCTCGTCCGAGGCCGCGCTCATCCCGACCGGGAAGCCCAGCGCCGCACCCATCCCCCACAGCACCGCCCCGCCGAGGGCCACCGGCATGCTCGGCACCAGGCAGAACACCGCCAGGCCCACGATCGCCAGAGCGGTGCACAGCCGGAGCACCGCCACCCGGCCGAACCGGTCCAGCAGCCAGGTGCCGGCGAACCGCATCACGGTCATGCCGATGAGGAAGATGGTCAGTCCGGTGGCACCGACGTCGTTGGGCACCTCGAACCCGTCGACCACCGCGAGCGCGAGCCAGTCGTTGGCGGCACCCTCGGTGAGGGCGGCCGCGAGCACCACCAGACCCACCATCAGGGTGCGCGGCTCCAGCCAGACCCGCGCATAGGAGGCGGGCCGCGCGTGCTGGGCTGCGCCGTCGTCCACGGGGTGCTCCGGTTCCGGCAGGAACCCGCGGGTGAGCACGACCACGGCGAGCAGCGCCACCCCCACCACGGTCATCACGTGCAGCGGCACACCGATCCCGGCGCGGATGGCCAGGGCCCCCAGGCCCGCCCCGAGCACGGTGCCGATGGAGAAGCCGCCGTGGAAGGCGGGCATGATCGAGCGGCCGAGCGCCTGCTCCGCGCGGCTGCCGGCGAAGTTCATCGCCACGTCCCA
>CAZMDO010000562.1:0-1975 GCA_964564445.1 uncultured Ruaniaceae bacterium
AGAACAGGATCCGCTCGGTCGTGGTGGTCTTGCCGGCGTCGATGTGCGCCATGATGCCGATGTTGCGGACCTTGGTCAGGTCGGTCAGCACGTCCTGTGCCACAGTTGCTCTCTTCTTTGTCGTCTCGAGCGAGGTCGATGCTGGGGCGGGCGCGCCGGGTGCGGCGCGCCGGCGCCACTCACCAGCGGTAGTGCGCGAACGCCCTGTTGGACTCGGCCATCTTGTGCGTGTCCTCGCGGCGCTTCACCGCGGCACCCAGGCCGTTGGAGGCGTCGAGGATCTCGTTCATCAGGCGGTCGGTCATGGACTTCTCCCGGCGGACCCGGGCGTAGTCCACCAGCCAGCGCAGCGCCAGCGTGGTCTGCCGGGAGGTGCGCACCTCGACCGGGACCTGGTAGGTGGCGCCACCCACGCGGCGCGACCGCACCTCGAGCGTGGGGCGCACGTTCTCCAGCGCGCGCTTGAGCACGACGGCGGGGTCGGACTGGGTCTTCTCCCGCACCCCCTCGAGAGCGCCGTAGACGATCCGCTGCGCGGTGGACTTCTTGCCGTCCACCAGCACGCGGTTGACCAGCTGGGTCACCGTGGCGGACCCGTAGACCGGGTCCGGGGTCAGCGCCCGCTTCGGGGCCGGGCCCTTACGAGGCATTACTTCTTCTCCTTCTTCGCGCCGTAACGGCTCCGGGCCTGCTGACGGCCGCGCACACCCTGGGTGTCCAGCGCGCCACGGACGATCTTGTAGCGCACACCCGGCAGGTCCTTCACACGACCACCGCGCACGAGCACGATGGAGTGCTCCTGCAGGTTGTGGCCCACGCCGGGGATGTAGGCGGTGACCTCGATGCCGTTGGAGAGCTTCACACGCGCGACCTTGCGGAGCGCGGAGTTCGGCTTCTTCGGGGTGGTGGTGTACACGCGGGTGCAGACGCCCCGACGCTGCGGGCTGCCTTTGAGCGCCGGCGTCTTGGTCTGGCCGACCTTGGCGCTGCGGCCCTTGCGGACCAGCTGCTGAATGGTGGGCACTACTTCTCCGTCTCGAACGTTTTGACTGCTCTGGTGATCGGGGACCGATCGTTGGTTCCGGTGCCTGGCACCGGCTCAGATCCACCCCGAGAGGACCCCCGCGCTCGGGCGTGTCGTCCCCGTCTGGGCTCGCCGCACGACCGAACCGAGAAAAGTGGGGGTCGTGCTCGCGCCCAGCCGGTGGAGACCCACCGCACGCCCTGCCCGGGGACCGAGAACGGATCCGGTGTGCGCGCACGCGAGAGCCCGACAGAGCGGGCACTGCCGACCAGAGTACTCTGCGCCCGGCAACGGCGTCAAAGCAGCAGCGGTGTGGTCCCGGCCACGTCGGGGACCGTCCCGGGTACCGCACGGGCACGAGCCCGACGCGCCCAGGACGCGGACGGGAAGGCGCGAACACCTACCACGGGTGTGCCCAGCGTGGCACAGTGGCAGCGTGCACACAAGCAGCGGCACGGACGCCGCCAGTCTCGAGGCAGCCCCGGTGAGGGGCACTGCCCCGGTGCGCTACGCCGTCGGCATGTTCGGCACCTCGTTGCCGATCAACATGTTCACGGCGTTCATGGCCTACTTCTACATCGACAGCCTGGGCATGTCGACGCGCGCCTATGCGGCGGTGCTGGCGGTCTACGCGGTGATCGACGCGGTGGACAACCCCGTCTACGGGTACCTGTCCGACCGCACGAGGACCCGCTGGGGCCGGCGCCGGCCGTGGATGATCCTCGCCGCCCCGGTGCTCGGCGTCTCGTTCGTGCTGTTCTTCACCCCGCCGGACCTCGACGGTGGCGCGCTGGTGGCCTGGTTCGCCCTGTTCGTGGTGCTCACCGGGACCACGGACTCGATGGTGAACGCCAACTACGGGGCGCTGCTGCCCGAGCTGTTCCCGCAGGAGAAGCGGCGTGCGGTGGCGAACTCGATGCGCCAGGCCTTCCAGCTGGTGGCGATGGTGCT
>CAZMDO010000563.1:0-1968 GCA_964564445.1 uncultured Ruaniaceae bacterium
GGCCGGGTGAACCTCATCGGTGAGCACACCGACTACAACGGCGGCCTGTGCCTGCCGATCGCGCTGGAGCACCGCACGTTCGTGGCGCTGCGGCGCCGCAGCGACGATGCCGTCCACCTGGTCTCCGAGCGGGAGGGCAGCACCTGGCAGGCCACGCTGGCGCAGGTGGCGCCGGGGGCGGTCTCCGGCTGGGGTGCCTATCCCGCCGGGGTGGCCTGGGCGCTCGCCGAGGCCGGCCACCCGACCGGCGGGTTCGACGCTGCCGTGGTCAGCTGCGTGCCCTACGGCGCGGGCCTGAGCTCCTCGGCCGCCCTGGAGTGCGCGTTCGCGATGGCCTTCACCGCGGCCCCGGGCTGGACCGGCCCCGACCCGGCCACCGACGCCGGCCGCGCCGCGCTGGCCACCGCGTGCGTGCGGGCGGAGAACGAGATCGCCGGGGCGAACACCGGCGGGATGGACCAGGCCGCCTCGTTGCGCAGCCGCGCCGGGCACGCCCTGCTGCTGGACACCCGGGACGGCCACGTGGAGCAGATCCCGTTCGACCTGGCCGGGGCCGGGCTCGAGCTGCTGGTGATCGACACCCGGGCCGAGCACGCGCTGGTGGACGGGCAGTACGCCCAGCGCCGGGCCACCTGCGAAGCAGCCGCCGCAGCCCTCGGGGTGCCCACGCTGCGGGAGGTCGACCCGGACGGCCTGGACGCGGCGCTGGACCGGCTGGAGACCGACGAGCAGCGCCGCCGGGTGCGGCACGTGGTCACCGAGATCGCCCGGGTGGAGCAGTTCGTGGCCCTGCTGCGTGCCGGCCGGCTGCGGGAGGTGGGCCCGCTGATGGACGCCTCGCACGCCTCGCTGGCAGGGGACTACGAGGTCTCCTGCGCCGAGCTGGACGTGGCGGTGACCGCCGCCCGCGCAGCCGGGGCGCTGGGCGCGCGGATGACCGGTGGCGGGTTCGGCGGGTCGGCGATCGCGCTGGTGCCGGCCGACGCCGGACCGGCGGTGGCCGAGGCGGTCACCGCCGCGTTCGCCGCCGAGGGCTTCACCGCGCCGGAGCTCCTGGTCGCCGTGGCGGGCCCGCCGGCCCACTGAGCCCCGCCCCGACCTCGCCCCGGGCCGCCCGCGCCCCATCCCGGTTGAATCGATGCACTCGGCACCTGGCCCGATGACTCGTGCTCCGCGGTCACGCGCGGGCGAATCAGCTGCCGATCCGGCTGTCCCGCCACATCCCGATGGCGGCGTCCACCAGCTCCACCCGGTCCAGGTCGGGCACGTCGGCGAGCGGGATCCAGCGGGCCTCGTCGGTGGAGCCGTCGGTCTCGTTGCGCAGCTGTCCGCCGGTGATCCGGGCCTGGTAGACGGCGCGCACCGCCTTCATCGGGCCCGTCCCGCTGAGTCTGCGCGCGGCGGAGATCCAGTGGCTGTCCAGGCCGAGCAGGCGGACCGGCTCGGCGGCGTAGCCGGTCTCCTCGGCCACCTCCCGGACCATCGTCTGCTCCGGGGTCTCGGTGAGCTCTGCTCCCCCGCCGGGCATGGTCCACCGCGGCCGCGGGCCTTCGTTCCAGAGCGCAAGCAGGATGCGCTGCTGGTCGTCGACGATCACCGCGTAGGCCGCGAACCGGGTCTGGAAGTCCACAGCGGGTCAGTCTCGCACAGCGCAGAAGGTGTGTGTGCGGTAGGGCACGGTGATCTGCCCGTCCGGACCGGCCACCCGGCGGGCGAGCCCGCGCGCCCCGGCCAGGATCTGCTCGCGGCGGTCGGGGGCGGCAGTGATGACGTAGGACCGGGACGAGGCCAGCGCCACCAGACCTTCGCCGTCGAGCATCATCTGCCAGGTGACCACCTGCTCGGTGAGCGGACCGAACGGACCGGTCAACCGCACGGCGTCGGCCTCGATGAGCCGCTCGGCGTTGCTGGAGCCCATGATCTCGCCCAGCTCGGCCACCCACGGCTCGCTGGTGTCCCGCACGTTCC
>CAZMDO010000564.1:0-1950 GCA_964564445.1 uncultured Ruaniaceae bacterium
ACGATCAGCTCGTCGGCGGTGATCGCCATCTCGCTCATCAGGTGCGAGGAGAGGAACACGGTGCGGCCCTCGTCGGCCAGGTAGCGCACCAGGGTGCGCACCCACTTCACGCCCTCGGGGTCGAGGCCGTTGACCGGTTCGTCCAGGATGAGCGTGCGCGGGTCGGCGAGCATCGCCGCGGCGATCCCGAGCCGCTGCCCCATCCCCAGGGAGAAGCCGCCCACCCGCTTGCGCGACACCGCGGACAACCCGGTCATGTCGATGACCTCGTCCACCCGGGCGCGGGCGATGCCGTGCGTGGCGGCCAGGGCCCGTAGGTGGTTGGTGGCGCTGCGGCCGGTGTGCACCGCCTTCGCCTCCAGCAGCGCGCCGACCTCACGCAGCGGGGCACGGTGCTGCACGTACGGCTTGCCGTTGACGGTGATGCTGCCGCTGGTCGGGTGGTCCAGGCCGACGGCCATCCGCATGGTGGTGGACTTCCCGGCACCGTTCGGGCCGAGGAAGCCGGTGACCCGCCCGGGCTGGACGGTGAAGGACACATTGTCGACGGCGAGCTTGTCGCCGTATCTCTTCGTCAGGCCGTGCGCCTCGATCATGGATGTGCTCGCTCTCTCTCGCCGATCGTGTCCCACGGTATTGCCGGCGGGCCGGGGAGAACACCTGCTACGGGTGGATTCTGCGGGCGACCGGTCTCGGTCCGAGGGTGGAGACCTCATCCTGAAGGCGGAGGGTGGGGTGCCGTGGCCAGTGGCTGGCGCGGGCGCAGGGAGGTTCGGGAACACCGGCGGCTGGTCGGTCGTTGCACGGGTAGACGCACCCGTGCTGTCTCCGGCCGGACCGGATGGGGAGAGATCCCCGGCCAGGTCCGGCAGGGCCGCACGGGAGCAGCACCTAGGATGGGGCTGTCGGAACGCCCCCGTCAGTCCGCGACCGCGGCCTGGCTGCCGCGACCAGGAGGCACGATGAGCAATCCGTACTTCAGCAACAGCAAGATCTTCGGCGAACAACGCCGGGCCGCCAACCCGTACCCGAACCGCGCCCAGGCCCCGCACCAGGCGCAGGGTCCGTGGGGTCCGCAGCCGGGCGCCGGGCAGGCCACCGCACCTGCGCCGGGCTACGAGCAGCAGTTCGCCAGCGTGGAGCAGTCCTTCTACGGCCCGTCGGCCGGGTCCATGCAGACCGGGCGGATGACCTATGACGACGTGATCATGAAGAGCGTCGGCGTGCTGGCCGTGGTGGTCGGCGTGGCGGTCGGCGCCTGGTTCATCGTGCCGGACGCGCTGAAGATGCCGGCGATGATCGTCGGGCTGATCGGCGGGTTCGTGCTCGGCCTGGTGAACGCGTTCAAGCGGGAGCCGAGCCCGGCCCTGATCCTCACCTACGCGGGTCTCGAGGGCGTGTTCCTCGGCATGATCTCCGGGGTCTTCGAGATGCTCTGGCCCGGCATCGTGGTGCAGGCGGTGCTGGCCACGTTCATCACCTTCGGCGTGACCCTGGCGCTGTTCAAGTCCGGCAAGGTGCGGGTGACGCCGAAGTTCACCCGGTTCCTGATGATCGGCATGATCAGCTACGCGGTGTTCTGCCTGATCAACCTGGGCATCATGTGGTTCACCGACTTCGGTGGCGCCTTCGGTGTGCGCAGCATCGAGCTGAACGTGCTCGGGATGAGCATCCCGATCGGCGTGGTCATCGGCCTGGTGGCCGTGGTGCTGGCCGCGATGAGCCTGATCATGGACTTCGACGCGATCCAGCGTGGTGTGCAGGCCGGTGCCCCGCGCAAGTACGCCTGGGCCGCGGCGTTCGGACTGACCGTGACGCTGATCTGGCTGTACATCGAGTTCCTGCGCATCCTGGCCATCCTGCGCGGCGGCGACTGACCACCGACTCATCGAGCCCTCCCAGCAGGGGCGCCTGGCACCAGCCGGGCGCCCCTGCTGCTGTCTCGCCCCC
>CAZMDO010000565.1:0-1941 GCA_964564445.1 uncultured Ruaniaceae bacterium
CAGGTCGCCGGTGGAGGCGCTCTCCACCGTGCTCAGCGGCAGCCCGAGCACCGTGTGCACCACGTACTCCCGCGCCTCGGCGAGCAGGTCCTGGCCGAACACGGCCGCGCTGGCCCGGGCGGCGAAGGTGAGCAGCGTCTGCAGCAGCACCACTCCCGCGACGGTCAGCGCGAGCGTGTTCAGGGTGGTGACCAGGGCACCGGACACCGAGGCGACGTCCACCAGGTGGCCGAGCACCCGGGGAACCACCAGCCCGGCGATCGCGGCCAGGGCGTGCAGCACCAGCACCCCGGCCACCAGCGTGCGCCGCCGCGCGACGAGGCCCCGGACGAACTCCCAGGCGGCCCTCCCGGCCGAGACCGGCAGCCCGCGCTCGGGGTTGCGGGACCGGTGGTACTCCGCCCGGGCCCGTTCCTCCCGGAGCAGGTGGCGGGAGCGCCAGGCACGCAGCCGGTGGCGGAGCGAGCCGTGCCGGGGCGGACGCAGCTCGACCGGGACCGGCGGGGTGTGCCGGGGGCGTTGCCAGGTCTCTGCCGAGCCGGGCAGCAGGCTCTCGCTCAGCTCATCGAGCGAGGTTGCGGGTCCCTTCGACACCGGTGCCCTCCTCTCCGTCGTCGCTCGCCTCGTCCTCGAGGGTGCGCACCACCACCCGCCGGTAGTCGGGGCTGCTGGCGAGCAGCTCCTCGTGCGTTCCGGTGCCCGCCAGCCGGCCGTCGGCGAGGAACACCACCCGGTCGGCATGGTGCAGCAGCAGCGGGGAGACGCTGGTGACCACCGTGGTCCGCCCCCGCCGGTGCTCGGCGAGCCGGGCCGCGATGCGGGCCTCGGTGTGCGCGTCCACCGCCGACGTCGGCTCGATCAGCACCAGCACCTCCGGGTCCATCGCCAGCGCCCGGGCGAGCACCAGCCGCTGCCGCTGGCCACCGGAGAGCCCGCGGCCGCGCTCGTCCAGGTGCCCCTGCCAGCCGCCGGGCAGCGCCTCGAACACATCCTCCGCGGAGGCCACCAGCATCGCCCGTTCCGCCTCGGCGCGGGTGAGCCGGCCGTGCGGGTCCAGCGCCCGCTGCAGGGTGCCGCCGAAGACCATGCTGGCGGCGTCGCTGACCAGGATGTGCGCACGCACCTCGGCCAGCGGCACCTCGGAGAGGTCCACCCCGCCCACGGTCACGCCCCACCGGCGGCCCGCGCGCTCGCGGTCGGCCTCGGCCCGTTCCCGCCGTTCGGCCAGGCGCTGTGCCCGGGTGCGCCGGGCGGCCCGGCCCTTGACGTCCTCGTCCAGCTCGGTGGAGACCGGGGTGGCCTCGCTCGGCAGGTAGCGCCCGATCCGGTCGGCCAAGGCCGCGGAGTCGTCCGGCAGCGCGGAGACGACGACGGTCAGCGCACCCGGCTGGATCGTCACGCCGGAGGCCTCGTCGTGGATCTCGGCACCCTCGGGCAGCCTGCGTGGTTCGGTGGGCGCGAGCCAGGGTGGCTCGGTCTCCAGCAGCGCGATCGTCTTGTGCGCGGAGACCAGCGCCTGGATCCACTTCTGCGCCAGCTCGAAGAACGTGTAGATCGGCACCACCATGAAGGTGGCGAAGCCGAAGAAGGAGATCAGCTGACCGATGGTCAGCTCGCCGGCGACCACCTGCCGCGCCCCGAGCCAGGTGAGCAGCACCAGGAACAGGCCGGAGACGAGCACTCCGGTGGCGTCCACGGCCCCCTGCCAGATCCCGGCCGCCACCCCGGCCTGGCGCACCCGTTGGGACTGCGCCTCGTAGTTGCTGCCGAAGGTGCGCTCACCGCCGATGCCGCGCAGGATGCGCAGCCCGGCGACGATGTCGGTGGCCAGCGAGGTCAGGTCCGAGGTGCGGGAGCGTTCCACCGCCTGCCGGCGCTGCAGCGGGCGCAGCAGCGGGGTGGCCACGAACACCAGCACCGGGGCGGCCACCAGGGTGAGCA
>CAZMDO010000566.1:0-1933 GCA_964564445.1 uncultured Ruaniaceae bacterium
CGGCTGTCCATCCCGGCGCTGTGCGTGGCGGCGAGCAAGTGGTCGCTGAAGATCGCCCGGGAGTGGTCCGGGGAGCGGGTGCAGTGGGGTCGGCCGATCGGGCGGCACCCGGCGGTGGCGCACAAGCTCGCGTTCATGGCTGCCACCGCCTACGCCCAGGAGGCCGTGGTGGAGCTGGCCGGCGAGCTGAGCGACTCCGGCGCCGCCGACATCCGCATCGAGGCGGCCCTGGCCAAGCTCTGGTGCTCGGAGATGGCCTGGCAGGTGGCCGACGACCTGGTCCAGATCCGCGGCGGGCGCGGGTACGAGACCGCCGCCTCGCTCCAGGCCCGCGGTGAGCGTGCCGTGCCGGCCGAACAGCTGCTCCGGGACCTGCGGATCAACCGGATCTTCGAGGGCTCCAGCGAGATCATGCACCTGCTGATCGCCCGGGAGGCGGTGGACACCCACCTCGCGGTCGCGGGCAACATCATCGACCCGGACGCGACGTCCGCGCAGCGCGCCGAGGCCCTGGTGGCCGCGGCGAAGTTCTACTCCTCCTGGCTGCCCAAGCTCTTCACCGGCCCGGGGAACGTGCCGACCTCCTATGCCGACCTCGGCCCCTCGGCCGGGCACCTGCGCTACGTGGAACGCGCGAGCCGCAGGCTGGCCCGGTCCACGTTCTACGGGATGGCCCGCTGGCAGGGCGGCCTGGAGCACAAGCAGGGCTTCCTCGGCCGGATCGTGGACATCGGCGCGGAGCTGTTCGCGATGACCGCCGTCTGCGCCTACGCCGCACGCCGCGACCCGTCGGAGTCCGACTCGGCCCAGGCGCTCGTGGACGCGTTCTGCCGGCAGTCCCGGCTCCGGGTGGAGGCGCTGTTCAAGGCGCTGTGGACCAACACCGACGCCCGGGACGAGAAGCTCGCCGCCCGGGTGCTGGCCGGGGAGCTCACCTGGGCCGAGGCCGGGGTGCTGGACCCGAGCGAGGGCACCGGGCCGTGGATCGCCGAGGAGCGCCACGGTCCGTCGACGGAGCCGGGGGTGCACCGCAGCTACCGGTGAGACCCCGATGCCCCGTCGTCCACAGCCCGGGGGCGTGCTGGCACCACCGAAACGTTCCCTGTAGTGGAATAGCGCTCAGCATGGGGTCACACTGGAAGGGTGAACGCGATGGGTCTGGACGTCTGGGTGTCGATCGGCACCCTGATCGGCACCGCTCTCGTGCTCTTCGGCGCGCTGAACGCCTCCATCCGCCGCCTGCAGCGCGATCTCAAGGCCGACATCGGCCGCCTGGAGACCGAGCTCTCAGCGGTGCGCACGGGCCTCAAGGGCGACATCGACACCCTGCGCACCGACGTCAAGAACGACATCGACACCCTGCGCACCGAGCTCAGGACCGGCATCGGGCGCGTCGATGACCGCATCACGGTTCTGGACGATCGTGTCTACGCCCTCGCCGCAGGGCTGCGGCCCCACCTGCAGCGCGACGCCCCCGCCCCGCGCCAAGGCACGACCGGCACCACCGGCTGACGTCCGCACCCGCCCCTGCGATCGGCCGCTCAGCCCACCGGCAGGTGCCGCTCCCACCACTGCAGGATGTGCTCGAACCGGGCCAGCCGGTGCTTCGGCGTACCGGACCGGCTCAGCTCGTGCCCTTCGCCCGGGAACAGCAGCAGCTCGGCCGGCACCCCGCGCTGCTTCAGCCCCACGTACCAGCGCTGGCCCTGCTCCACCGGGCAGCGCCAGTCCTGCTCGGAGTGGATCACCAGGGTGGGCGTGCTGACCTTGTCCAGGTGCGCCATCGGGCTCTGCGCCGCCACCCGCTCGGCGTCGGAGCCCACGTAGGCCTGGGAGAAGTACCAGCCGATGTCCGCCGAACCGACGAAGCTGGCCGGGTCCAGGAACCCGCGCTCCACGATCGCCGCGGCGAACCGGTCGGTGCGGGTGGTCA
>CAZMDO010000567.1:0-1932 GCA_964564445.1 uncultured Ruaniaceae bacterium
ACCAGCTCGGTGTTCTGGATCAGCGCCACCGCCTCCTGGGCGTAGGGCAGGGCGTAGAGCTGGCCGTCGTAGGTGAACGCGTCCAGGGTGACCTGCTCGAAGTCCGCGGCCCGGTCGCCCAGGTCCACGGTGTTCACCACCCCGGACTCCACGAACTCGCCGAGCCAGTCGTGGGCGCCCACGGTGATGTCCGGGCCCTCGCCGGTGGGCACCTGGGCGAGGAAGTCGGCGCGCAGGTCCTCGAAGTTCTTCTGCACCACGGTCACGGTGGCGCCGGTGTCCTCCTCGAACTGGGCGGCGGCGTTCTCGATGGCCTCGGCGCGCTCGGCGTCGGACCAGACCACCAGCTCGGCACCGGCGGCGGCGCCACCGGTCTCCTCGCTGGTGGGTGCGGCGGTGGGCTCTGTTGTCTCGTCGGAGCCGGACCCGCCACCGCAGGCCGCCACCAGGGCGACCGAGGCGAGGAGGCTGACCCCGAGACCGAGGTACTTACGCATGGGTGTTCCTTACCTGTCGGGGCACGGTGAGTGCCGGGGCGATCACGTCGTCGCGATCGTGGGTGGGTGCGGTGCGTACCACGGCGACGCCTCCGCCGGGCACGATGAGCTCGCCGTCTGTCTCCTGGCCGGAGAAGATCTCGGTACCGCTGAGCCCAAGGTGAGCTGCGTCGTCGTGATGGTTCACGGCGACGGCGTAGTCCCCGCTCTCCCCGTGCCGCACCATCAGCTCGAGGTGCTCGGGCAGGGCGGGCGGGGTGATGCCGGCGTCCGCGTACGCGGCCGCCAGCACCGGGGCGAGGGAGTCGGTGTCCAGCCGGGTGCTCACGTACCAGCCGACCCCGGCGCCGGCCTCGTGCCGGGTGATCGCCGGGGCGCCGTCGGCCGGGCCGCCGGTGTAGCGGCCGCGCACCTGCGCCCCGGTCAGCACCAGGTCCTCGGCCCACACGTCCGCGTGCAGCGTGCGACCGTCGAGGTCCACCGCGCAGGTCTGGCCACTGCGCAGCGGCAGGTACTCCTCGACCCGCACGCCGAGCGCATCGGCCAGCGGGGTGCCGAAGCCGCCCTCGTGCACCGCGTCGTGGGCGTCCACCGCGGCGGCGAAGCAGGAGACCAGCAGCGTGCCGCCGGAGCGCACGTAGTCGGTGAGGTTCGCGGCGTCCGCCGTGGTGAGCAGGTAGGAGGAGGGCGCCACCACCAGCTTGTAGGCGGACAGGTCCGCACCGGGGTGGGCGAAGTCCACCTGGATGCCGTCGCGCCAGAGCCGCTCGTAGTAGGCTCGCATCCGCTCCCGGAAGGCCAGGTCGTCGCTCGGGCGCCACTCCAGGTCCTGCGCCCACAGCGACTCCCAGTCGTACAGCACCGCGACCTCGGCACGCACCCGGGAGCCCTGCACCTCACCGAGGGCGGCCAGCTGCTGCCCGAGCTCGGTGACCTCCCGGAACACCCGGCTGTCGGTGCCGGCGTGCGGCAGCATCGCGGAGTGGAACTTCTCCGCCCCGCGGCGGGAGGCCCGCCACTGGAAGAACAGGATGGCGTCCGCGCCGCGGCCCAGGTGGGTCAGAGCGTTGCGGCGCATCTCGCCGGGGGTCTTGGCGATGTTGCGGCCCTGCCAGTTCACCGCGGAGGTGGAGTGCTCCATCAGGATCCACGGCTTGCCGCCGGCCACCGAGCGGGTCAGGTCCGCCGAGAGCGCCAGGCCCACGTGCGCCTGCGGGTCGGGGGACCACAGGTAGTGGTCGTCGGAGACGATGTCCACCTCCTCGGCCCACTTCCACAGGTCGGTGTTCCAGGACTGGTGCGCCATGAAGTTGGTGGTGATCGGTCGCGTGGAGTGGGCGCGGATGGCGTCCCGCTCCAGCCGGAAGCACTCGCGGAGCATGTCGTCGGTGAACCGGGCCCAGTCCAGCTTCATCGCCGGGTTCACCGTGGTGGG
>CAZMDO010000568.1:0-1932 GCA_964564445.1 uncultured Ruaniaceae bacterium
GTGCGGTGGATGTTCTTGATCTTGGCGAGCTCGTCGTTGTCGATCACCGGGAAGCCGATCGCGAGCTTGCGGGCATGCTCGGGCAGGTCCTCGAGCAGGTTCGGCTCTGGTCCGATCGCCCCGGCCAGGGAGGTGACCAGCTCCTCCCGGATCGCGTCCAGCGGCGGGTTGGTGACCTGGGCGAACACCTGGCTGAAGTAGTCGAACAACAGTCGAGGTCGGGAGGAGAGCACCGCCACCGGGCTGTCGGTGCCCATCGAGCCGAGCGCCTCCGCACCGGTGGCCGCCAGCGGCCGGAGCAGGATGCGCAGCTCCTCCTCGGTGTAGCCGAAGGTCTGCTGGCGGCGCAGCACCGAGGACCGGGAGTGCGCCACGTGCTCCCGCTCGGGCAGGTCGCTCAGGTGCACCAGGTGCTCGTCCAGCCAGTCCGCATAGGGGTGGGCGGCGGCGAGCGAGCCCTTGATCTCCTCGTCGGCGACCAGACGCCCCTCAGCGGTGTCCACGAGGAACATCCGCCCTGGGGAGAGCCGGCCCTTCTCCACCACGGTCGCCGGGTCCAGGTCGAGCACACCGGACTCGCTGGCGAGCACCACCAGGCCCTCGTCGGTGACCCAGTAGCGGCCGGGGCGCAGCCCGTTGCGGTCCAGCACGGCCCCGATGTAGCGGCCGTCGGTGAAGCACATCGCCGCGGGACCGTCCCACGGTTCCATCAGGGTGGCGGTGTAGGAGTAGAACGCCCGGCGGGCCGGGTCCATGGTGGCGTGGTTCTCCCAGGCCTCCGGGATCATCATCAGCACCGCGTGGGGCAGTGACCGGCCACCCAGGTGGAGGAGCTCGAGCACCTCGTCGAAGCTGGCCGAGTCGCTCTGCGTCTCGTCGCAGATGGGCAGCAGGTCCGCCATGTCCCCGAGCAGCTCGGAGGCGAGGGTGCCCTGCCGGGCGGCCATCCAGTTCCGGTTGCCGCGCACGGTGTTGATCTCGCCGTTGTGCGCCACCATCCGGAACGGGTGCGCCAGCGGCCAGGACGGGAAGGTGTTCGTGGAGAACCGGGAGTGCACCAGGGCCAGCGTGCTGGCGAGCGCCGGGTGGGACAGGTCGGGGAAGAACGGTTCCAGCTGGCCGGTGGTGAGCATGCCCTTGTACACCAGGGTGCGCGCGGACAGGGACGCGGCGTAGACGCCCAGTGCGTGCTCGGCGCGCTTGCGCACCCGGTAGCACCGTCGGTCCAGGTCGATGCCGGCCAGGTCGCCCCCGGCGGCGGTGAGCACCACCTGGCGGAACGTCGGCATGCAGGAGCGCGCGGTGGGGCCGATCATCGTGTCGTCGGTGGGCACCTCCCGCCAGGTGAGCACCCGCAGCCCCTCCTCGACGGCGATCGCCTCGACCTCGGCGGCGGCCCGGTCGGCCGCCGCCGGGTCGGCCGGCAGGAACAGGGTGCCCACCGCGTAGTGGCCGGGCTCGGGCAGGTCCACCTCGAGCACCTCGCGGAAGAAGGCGTCCGGCACCTGCAGCAGGATGCCGGCACCGTCACCGGAGTTGGCCTCGGCGCCGACCGCGCCGCGGTGGTCCAGGTTGGCCAGGGCGGTCAGCGCCGCGTCCACGATGTCTCGACCGGGCGTCCCGCGCAGGGTCGCGACGAAGGCCACCCCGCAGGCGTCATGGTCCCGGGCCGGGTCGTACAGACCCTGCTTCTGGGGCGCTGCGCTGAAGGCGGTGTAGGGCGAGGGCACCTGGGCGGGCTGGTTCATCCGATCATCCTCACGGGCGCGAGGAGTCATCCTCGGGCACCACATCCATTGACTCATTTGGGACGTCTTCGACCCTCTGGCGTGGTGAATTTACCTGCCCATGGGGATACATGTACAGCCACGGATGTAAATTTTGTGTTACGTGAACCTGGGGGCGCGAAACTCCGGGCCGACGAGTCGGGGC
>CAZMDO010000569.1:0-1929 GCA_964564445.1 uncultured Ruaniaceae bacterium
TCGTACTTCACGTCGGCGTAGCCGTGCTTGGCGGCCATCGCCTCCAGCGCGGTGCGGGCGGCGCCGCCCTGCTCGTGCGGCAGGGTGAAGGAGATGTCGGTGACACCGGAGTGGTGCACCGAGACGTTCTGCACGATCATGTCGATGTTCACGCCGGCGGCGGCCACGGCCTCGAAGAGCTGGGCCGCGCTGCCGGGCAGGTCGGGGACGCCGACGACGGTGATCTTGGCCTGCGAGCGGTCGTGGGCCACACCGGAGATGAGCGGATGTTCCATAGGTCCTTCTTCGTCGTTGTCGATCACCAGCGTGCCCTCGTTGTCGGAGAACGAGCTGCGCACGTGGATGGGCACCTGGTAGCGGCGGGCGTACTCGACGGCGCGCAGGTGCAGGATCTTCGCGCCGTGGGCGGCCATCTCCAGGGTCTCCTCGGTGGAGATGCGCTCGATCCGCTGTGCGCTGGGCACGATGCGCGGGTCGGCGGTGAACAGGCCGTCGACGTCGGTGTAGATCTCGCACACCGCCGCATCGAGCGCGGCTGCGAGCGCCACCGCGGTGGTGTCCGAGCCGCCGCGGCCCAGGGTGGTGACGTCGTTGGTGAACTGGGTGACGCCCTGGAAGCCGGCGACGATCGCGACCGCGCCGTCGGCCAGCGTGCGCTGGATGCGGCTCGGGCTGACGTCGATGATCCGGGCGTTGCCGTAGGAGGTGTCGGTGATGACACCGGCCTGCTGGCCCGTGAAGGCCTGCGCGTCCACGTCCAGCTCGTGGATGGCCATCGCCAGCAGCGCCATCGAGATGCGTTCACCGGCAGTGAGCAGGATGTCCATCTCCCGCTGCGGTGGGGTGGCGGTGATCTCGCCGGCGAGGTCGAGCAGCTCGTCGGTGGTGTCGCCCATCGCCGAGACGACCACGACGACGTCGTTCCCCTCCGCCTTGGTGTGTGCGATCCGTCTGGCGACGCGCTTGATGCTCTCGGCATCGGCGACAGAGGATCCGCCGAACTTCTGGACGATGAGTGCCACGGGCGCTCCGGGTAGGGGTAGAGAATCAGACACTCGATTCTAAGGGTGCCCAAGGGGTGGACTCTCCAGCGTCCGCCATCCGGGAACTCCGGAGGTGGTGGTAGCGCGGGCAGCGCGGGCGGAGCGGCAGCGGACGGGCGGCGCGGCGGCGCCCGCAGGTACACGGCCGTCTGAGCACGTTCTGCCCGGTTGAGTACCAAACCGTGCGTCCTCAGTCTGCGAATCGGTACTCAGGCCCCGGTGGGTGGCTGGCGTGTAGTGGCCGCCGCGCCCGCCATCAACCGCCGTGCAGCACGTCCCACACCAGCCGGACGATGAGCACGCTCACCACCACCACGAACGCCACCCGGACGAAGCGGCTCCCGCGGGCCACGGCGGTGCGGGCACCGAGGTAGGCGCCGACGATGTTCGCCACCCCGAGCAGCAGCCCGATCCCCCAGAGCACCGCCCCGTGCGGGATGAAGAACACCAGCGCGCCGAGGTTGGTGGCGAAGTTCACGATCTTCGCCAGCGCGGATGCCGGCAGGAACGCGTACCCGAGCACACTGACCAGCGCGATCACCAGGAAGCTGCCGGTGCCCGGGCCGACCAGCCCGTCGTAGAGGCCGATCACCGCTCCGAGGGCCATCGCGGTGCCGTAGTGCCGGTTGCCGCTCCAGCGCAGCTCGGTGGTGGTGCCGACCTTGGGCCTGATCAGCACGTAGACCGCCACCAGCACCAGCGCAGCGATGATGATCGGCTTCAGCGCCGACGCCGGCAGGCGCGCGGCCAGCGCCGCACCCCCGATCGCGGCGAGCAGCGCCACCAGCGCCATCGGTGCGGCAGTGCGCAGGTCCGGCTGGATGCGCCGGTAGTAGGTCAGCGAGCTGGTGGAGGTGCCCATGATCGAGCCGAGCTTGTTCGTGGC
>CAZMDO010000570.1:0-1926 GCA_964564445.1 uncultured Ruaniaceae bacterium
GCCACCGCCCGGGCTACTGCGGCGGCCACGGCGGCACTGGAGCCCAGACCCCGCTCGTACGGCACCGAGCTGCGGATCTGCACGCGGGCACCGGTCAGGGACCGCTGGTGGTCCAGGGCGGCGCGGACCGCGGTGAGCACCGGCCACAGCCGCGCCGGGGCGTCGGCCGCGGGTCCGCTGAACAGCTCGCTGCCCAGGGAGATGCCCTCGGCCGGGACGACCTCGGCCTCCACGCCCAGACCGTGCAGCGGGATCGCCAGTGCGGGTGCGCCGTAGACGGCGGCGTGCTCCCCGAGGAGGATCGCCTTCGCATGCGCGCTGCCGGTGCCGATACTGCGACCGGCGCTGCCGGTGCCCGCAGGGTACGCGAGGCTCGCGTGGGCAGGCGTGGGCGTCGGCACAGTCGAATCCGTTCCGTCGGTGGTCAGGTACCTAGGTTAGGACCGGAATGTGCATGAAATGTGTGTAACCGCCGCTGTGGCGACTCTTCGCCCCCGCAGCGGCGGCGGAGAGTGTGGAACCTCACTCTCCCGGGCCGGCCGGGCCCCGCCCGGCCCCGGTGGTTCAGCGCGGGCCCCGGCTCGGGCGCTTGCGCCGATGGTTCGGCCTTCTCGCCCCGGCTCGGACCCTGGCCCTGGTGGGTCAGCCCTCTCGCCCCGGATCAGCCGGCGGTGCGCTCGCTGTCCAGCTCCGCCATCGCCGCCGCCGGGTAGCGGGCACCCCGGACCGCGCCGGCCGGCACGAGCTCGCGGATCCGCTCCAGGTCGGCGGCGCCGAGGGTGATGTCCGCGGCGCCGAGCATCGAGGCCACCTGACCGGGCCGGCGGGCGCCGACGATCGGGACGATGTCCTCACCCTGGGCGGCCACCCAGGCGATCGCCAGCTGTGCCAGGGTGATGCCGCGAGCGTCGGCGATCTGCTGCAGCGGGGCGACCAGAGCCCGGTTGTGCTCGAGGTTCTCGCCCTGGAACCGGGGGAACATCGCCCGGGCGCCGAGCCTCGAGCCGCCGGCGAGCAGCCCCTTGGCCAGCACGCCGTAGGCGGTGATGCCGATGCCGAGGTCACGGCAGGTGGACAGGATCTGGTTGCTCTCGATGTCCCGGGTGAGCAGCGAGTACTCGATCTGCAGGTCGCTGATCGGCGCCACTGCTGCCGCGCGGCGGATGGTCTCGGCACCCACCTCGCTCAGCCCGATGTGCCGGACGTAACCGGCCTCGACGAGCTCCTGGATGGCGCCGACCGTCTCCTCGATCGGGACCTCGGGGTCCAGACGGGCCGGCCGGTAGATGTCCACATGGTCGGTGCCCAGCCGTTGCAAGGAGTAGGTGAGCGCGTTCTTCACCGCCACCGGGCGACCGTCCACGCCGGCGGGCATCCCGTTCGGAGTCAGCAGGGCACCGAACTTCACCGACAGCACCACCTGGTCCCGGCGGTACCCGGGCAGGGTGCGGCCGATGAGCATCTCGTTGTGGCCCGCGGCGTAGAAGTCGGCAGTGTCGATCAGCGTGCCGCCCGAGTCCAGGTACTGGCCCACGGTGCGGATGCTCTCCGCCTCGTCGGTGGGGCCGTAGGCGCCGGACAGGCTCATCCCGCCGAGGCCGGGTGAGGTGACAGCAGGACCGTTCGTTCCGAGTGTGCGTCTCATGGGATCCAGCCTCGGTCGGCGGCAGGCGTCGGACCAGGCCGGACCGACCCTGGGAGTGATTCACCCTGGCTGGGCCGCGCAGGTGCGCGCACACTGGGGTGATGAGCGCCCTTCCGCCTCTGGCCGACTTCCTCCGCCGCCGGCGCGAGCTGGTGCGCCCCAGGGACGTGGGCCTGCCGGTAGGTCCACGGCGCCGCACCCCGGGCCTGCGTCGCGAGGAGGTGGCGATGCTCGCCGGTGTCTCCGTGGACTACTACACCCGGCTGGAGCAGGGGCGGGAG
>CAZMDO010000571.1:0-1925 GCA_964564445.1 uncultured Ruaniaceae bacterium
ACCCAGGCCACACGACCCAAACCCACGCGGGGCAACCGCTCCACCCTACCCCAGCCGCGGACCGCCGGAGTACGGCTGCCCTTGCTGGTTGCGCGGTGCATCGGTGCACAGCACCGAGATCCGCATCGAGTGGGCTGCCCTGCCGGGTGCCGGCCACCGGATCGGTGTCCGTTCCTCCCTCGCGGGGCAACGAGTGATTACATTACGCACCCGCGGCCTCGTGGTCAAATCCTGAGGCGCGTGTGCTGGGCCACGTCCCACGCCGCACCGGCCAGGTCGCGAAGCTGGCCACGATCGGCATGATTCCGCCGATCGTGAGCTGTTTCGGAGGTCGCCGTGGGCAGCCGGAACGCCGCCCTCGGCGCCCGCGGGTCGGCTCCGGTCGAGCATCTGTGGCACACCACACACCGGCTCGGGTCTAGACGAGGGCCAGTCGCTGACGCACGACCTCGCTGAGGTCGTGCGCCTCACGCTCGGCCTGGTCCTGCGAGGCCGCTTCCACCATCACCCGCACCAACGGCTCGGTACCGGAGGAACGCAGGAGCACGCGACCGCTGGTACCGAGACGCTGCTCGGCGGCCGCCACGGCCGCGGCGAGCTCCTCGTCGCTGCCCACCCGCGTCTTGTCCACACCCGGGACGTTGACCAGCACCTGCGGCAAGCGCGTCATCACCGCGGCCAGCTCGGTCAGTGGACGTCCCGTAGCGGCGATCCGGGCCGCGAGCTGCAGGCTGGTGAGCACTCCGTCTCCGGTCGTGGCGTGCTCCGCGAGGACGATGTGGCCGGACTGCTCGCCACCGAGGCTGTGCCCGCCGGCGCGCATCGCCTCGAGCACGTACCGGTCGCCCACACCTGTCTGCACGATCTCGATACCGGCATCCTGCATCGCCAGGGTCAGCCCCAGGTTGCTCATCACCGTCACGACCAGGGTGCTGCCGGCGAGCTTGCCGGCTTCGTTCAGCCCGACAGCCAGGATCCCCATGATCTGGTCACCGTCGACGAGCGCACCGGTGCTGTCGACGGCGAGGCAACGGTCGGCGTCGCCGTCATAGGCCACACCGAAGTCCGCCCCGGAGGCCACGGTGACCGCCTGCAGCTGCTCGGGGTGGGTAGAACCGCACTGCTCGTTGATGTTGCGACCGTCAGGCGATGCGTTGATGACCACCACGTCGGCACCGGCTGCGCGCAACGCGGCCGGGCCCACCTCGCTGGCTGCACCGTTGGCACAGTCGACAGCGATGCGCAGGCCGCTCAGGTCAGCGTCGATCGTGCCGAGAAGATGCTGGACGTACCGGTCACCGGCCTCACCGCGGTTGGTGGTGATGGTGCCGACCTCACCGCCGGTGGGCAGCTCCCAGTCGACCTCCAGGTCCGCCTCGATCTCGTCCTCGATGGCGTCGTCGAGCTTGACTCCGCCGCGGGTGAAGAACTTGATGCCGTTGTCGGCCATCGGGTTGTGCGAGGCGGAGATCATCACCGCCAGGTCCACATCCTCGGCGCCGGTGAGGTAGGCGACCGCCGGCGTCGGGAGCACCCCGAGGTCCTCCACGTCCACGCCCGCACTGGAGAGCCCGGCGATCACCGCCGCGGACAGGAAGTGGCCGGACAGCCTGGGGTCGCGGCCGACGATGGCGCGGGGTCGCGGCCCGCTCAGTCGTCCCTTCGTGCCGAGCACGTGGACCGCGGAGGTGCCCAGCTGCAACGCCAGGGGCGCGGTGACCTCCCGGTTCGCCAGTCCTCGCACGCCGTCGGTCCCGAACAGCCGTCGCGCCATGAGTGGTGCCTCTCTGATTGTCTGCGCCCGGTCAGCGATCTGTGTGCACGCCGGACGGGAGCGCCTGGAACGGCATGGATATGCCATCGGCCCCGCCCGGACAACGTCCGAACGGGGCCGATGATAGTGCGCGGATCAGCGCTTGGAGTAC